>NZ_JAGPXK010000027.1:0-65358 GCF_018070675.1 Nocardiopsis sp. B62
CCCCACACCCACCCCTCAACCCCCGTCACCCCCGGAGGTTCGCCATGAGCCAGTCCCATGTGATCTACCTGTCGGCCCTGCTCGCCTCCGTGCTGCTGATGGTCGCCATCAGCTGGTGGGTCGCCCGGCGCACCAAGGACGGGGAGGACTTCCTCCTCGCGGGGCGCGGTCTGGGCACCCCGTTGGTCATGGGCAGCACCCTGGCCACCCTCGTCGGCACCGGGTCCAGCCTGGGCGCGGTCGGTTTCGCCTACCAGAACGGCTGGGCCGGAACCCTGTACGGGGTCGGCGGAGCGGCCGGTGTCTTCCTCCTCCTGTGGCTCTTCGCGGACGTGCGCGAGAAGGGGTTCATGACCTTCCCGGAGGAAATGAGCTACTACTTCGGCGCCAGCCGCGCGATCAAGGGGGTGGTGGCCGTCCTGCTGTTCCTGGCCTCGGTGGGATGGCTGGGCGCGCACATCATGGGCGGGGCCATGTACCTGTCCTTCCTCACCGACATGGACCAGAACACGGCGAAGGTGGTGATCGCCCTGGGCTTTGGCGTGTACACCATCGTCGGCGGCTACCTCGCCGTGGTCATCACCGACGCCATCCAGGGCACCATCCTCTTCCTCGGCTTCACCGTCCTCGCCGTTCTGGCCCTGGTGAGCGTCGGCGGACTCGACGGGCTCAGCGAGGGCTCCTCCGAGGAGGCGCTCTCCCTCTTCGGCCACGAGGCCCTGGGCCCGATCCCGGCGCTGTCGCTCGCCGTGGTCATCGCCGTCGGAGTGCTGGCCACGCCGTCGTACCGCCAGCGGATCTACTCCGCGGTCAACGTGCGGACCGTGCGGCGCAGCTTCCTCCTCGCCGGTGTCCTCTTCGCTGCCTTCTCGGCCCTCCCGGCGATCGCCGGGATGTCGGCCCGCACGCTCGAACCCGCCCTGGACAACCCGGACATGGCCTTCCCCTACCTGGTCACCACCCTGTTCCCGGTGTGGCTGGGCGCGTTCCTGCTCGTGGCGGGACTGTCGGCCACGATGTCCTCGGGTGACTCGGACGCCATCGTGAGCGTCACCATCCTGGTGCGCGACATCTCCCAGGTCGTCACCGGCAGACTGCCCAACCCAGAACACGTGGTGCGCTACTCGCGGTGGGGGTTGACCGCGGTGATGGGGCTCGCCCTGGTGTTCTCCCTCATGGCCACGACCCTCATCGGTTACATCACCCTGATGATCTCCACCGTGCTCACCGGCCTGCTGGTGGCGTCGCTCCTGGGCAGGTTCTGGCCCCGTGCCACCTGGCAGGGCGGAATCGCCGCGATGCTGGGCGGCTCGGTGGCCGCCCTGGTCGTCAACAACGTCCCGTCGTTCACCGCCTTCTGGGGCAACGCCGTGATCCCGTCGCTGGCGGTGGCCCTGGTCGCCGGGGTGGCCGTCAGCCTGGTCACACCGCGCACCCCCATCTCCAAGGAGGAGGCCCTGCGGCTGCTGACCGAGGAGCGGTCCGCCCTCGAGGTCGGCGCCAAACTCCGGGGCGGTTCCGGCGAGGATGCCTGACCCGGGATCACGAAGGGGGCCACCACCGCGCGCGGTGGTGGCCCCCTTGTCAGTCCCGTCGCTACAGCCGCCCCTGGGCCTTGAGGTTGATGTAGGCGTCCGCGAGCGCCGGAGCGATCTGCTCGGGACCCGCGTCCACCACCTCGGCGCCCATCCGGCGCAGCTCCCTGCTGATTCGGTGCCGCTCGCTCAGCGTCCGCTCGGCCGACGCCGCCCGGTACAGGGCCTCGGGGCTGCCCCGACCCGCGGCCATCTCCTCGACCTCCGGGTCCCTGATCCCCGCCACCAGCAGCAGGTGGTGAGCCGACAGCAGCGGCAGCCTCGGCAGCAGCCCCTCCTCGAGCGAGGTCGCGTCGAGGTCGGTCAGCAGCACCACGAGCCTGCGCGACCGCCCCTGGGTGAGCACGGAGCTCACCAGTGCCGCCGGGTCCGACTCCACGAGCGTGGGCTCCAGCGGGGCCATGGCCTCCACCACCCGGTTGACCTGGCTGCCCTTTCCGGAGGCCCGGACCTGGGCGCGCACGGTCCGGTCGTGGGCCATGAAGTCGACCCGGTCGCCCGCCTTGCCCGCCAGCGCCGTCAACAGCAGCGCGGCGTCCATCGCGTGGTCCAGTCGCGGGGTGTCGCCCACCCGGCCGGCCGAGGTGCGGCCGGTGTCCAGCACGACGAGGATGCGCCGGTCCCGTTCGGGCCGCCAGGTCCGCACCACCACGCCGTCGTTGCGCGCGGTGGCCCGCCAGTCGATGGAGCGCACGTCGTCGCCGGGCACGTAGTCGCGCAGTGAGTCGAACTCGCTGCCCTGGCCCCGCACCATCGCCGTGTGCTGCCCCTCCAGCTCACGGAGCCGGGACAGCTTGCCGGGCAGGTGCCTGCGGCTGTGGAAGGGCGGCAGTGTCCGCACGGTCCAGGGGGCCGTGAGCGTGCGCTGCCGCCCGGCCAGCCCCAGCGGTCCGACGCTGCGCACGGTCACCCCGGCGGCGCGGGCGTCACCCCGGCGCGTGGGTGTGAGCGTGGTCCGCACACGGCGCCGCTCCCCGGGGCCCACCAGCAGCGGCTGGGCCCTGGGAGAGGAGTGCGCGCTCGGCTGCCAGGCGTCGCGGACCCGGCCGCGCAGCCGCCGCCGGGTCGGGTTGGCCACCGTCACGAACACCTCGGCCGTCTCGCCCAGGCGCAGTGTGGTGTCGCCCTCCCGGGACAGCCGAAGCCGCCCCGGACCGGTCGCCAGCAGCACGTCCAGAACGATCAGCAGTACCACCAGGCCCGCCGAGACGTAGGTGACGATCCCGCCGATGTCGCCGGAGATCGCCACCGCGCCCGCCGCGACGAGCGCCAGCAGAGCGGCCCGGCCGGTGACCACCATCAGCGCGGCACCGGGACGGAGGACAGCACGCCGTCGAGGATGCCGTCGGCGGTCGCGCCCTCCAGTTCGGCCTCCGGGCGCAGACCGATCCGGTGTCGCAGCGTGCCCTTGGCCAGGGCCTTGACGTCGTCGGGGGTCACGTAGTCACGGCCGGACAGCCACGCCCACGCCCGGCTCGTGCGCAGCAGCGCCGTGGCGCCACGGGGCGAGGCGCCCAGCTGGAGCGAGGGGGAGTAACGGGTGGCCCGGCACAGGTCGACGATGTAGCCCAGGACCTCGGGGGCGATCCGCACCTGTGCCACCGACGCACGGGCGGCGTGCAGCTCGGCGGCCCCGGCCACGGCGCTCACCCCGGCGGCGGTCAGGTCGCTCGGGTCGAACCCGGCGGCGTGCCGGCCCAGCATGGCCACCTCGGCGTTGCGCTCGGGCAGCGGGACGGTCACCTTGAGCAGGAACCGGTCCAGCTGCGCCTCGGGCAGCGGGTAGGTGCCCTCGTACTCGACCGGGTTCTGGGTGGCAGCCACCATGAACGGGTCCGGCAGCGCGACCGGACGCCCCTCCACGGTGACCTGCCGCTCCTCCATGGCCTCCAGCAGGGAGGCCTGGGTCTTGGGCGGCGTCCGGTTGATCTCGTCGGCCAGCAGCAGGTTGGTGAAGACCGGGCCCTTCATGAACTCGAACTTCGCCGTGTGCTGGTCGTAGACGAGCGAACCCGTCACGTCGCCCGGCATCAGGTCCGGGGTGAACTGCACCCGCTTGTGGTCCAGCGACAGGGCCTGCGAGACCGTGCGCACCAGCAGCGTCTTGGCGACACCCGGCACGCCCTCCAGCAGTACGTGGCCACGGCACAGCAGTGCCACGACCAGACCGGTCACCGTCTCGTCCTGGCCCACGACCGCCTTGGCCACCTCGTGGCGCAGGGCGGTCAGCGCCGCCCGGGCCTCGTCGGCGGAGGGCAGTGCCTCGGGTGTGAAGGCGCTCACGTGCCGTCTACCTCTCTCGATACCTCAGTGGTCAGTTCTCGTCCGGGGCGCGGTGGCGCGGGGCTCACCGCAGTGCCTCGGAGAGTCGGTCAAGCTCCTCGGCCAGCCGCAGCATGGCCGAGTCGTCGGCCGTGTGGGGGTCGGGTTCGGCCGGGTACAGCAACGGCCCGACGGTCTGGGGGTCGGCCCCGCTCCGCTCGGCCACGGCGGCCACCACGGCGTCCGGACCGGCCTCCGAGTGCAGGCCGAGCCTCGGCACCGACCGCTCCAGGAAACCCGCGCGCAGCGCGGCGACCGCTCGGTCGCGCGCCTGCCGGGACTGGTACAGCCCGGCGCGGCCCTCGGTGGTCTCGGCCGCCCGGACCACGACCGGGAGCGCCTCGGGGACCAGCGCGCCCATCCGCCGCCCCCGCCAGAGGGCGAACAGCAGCAGGGCCAGCGTCAGCGGAACCAGCGACCAGCGCAGACCCGGCGGGACCAGTTCCCACAGGCTGGCGCCCCCGACCTCTTGCGGCGGGTCCGGCCGCAGCCACACCACGTGCTCCGCGTCGATCAGGTTGAGCATCAGCGCCGCGTTGCCCGCCGAGTCGAGATCACGGTTGGTGAGCGGGGCGCCGGTGCCCAGGACCGTCGTCGTGGAGCCGTCGGGCCTGGCCACCTGGAGGACCGAGAAGCCGTCCCCGGACGGGTAGCAGCCCAGGGCCTCGACCCCGGACCCGGCGGAGTAGACCTCACCGGCCACCCCGGCGTCCCCCGCGAGGGTGGCGTCGGGCAGCGCGCAGTCGGGCGCGAGGTTGGCGTCCCCGTGAGCCCTTCCGGTCACGTCCGCACCGGGCGCGAAGGTGGTGAGGGAGCGCAACGAGGGCTGTACCAGGAAGGTGTCGGTCTCCAGCTCGGCGAGCGCCTCCAGCTCCTCGGGGAGCAGCCGGTGGTCGAGCATGAGCAGCAGGAGAGTGTCGTCCCCGGACTGCTCCACCGCCCGGACGGCCGCCTCGGAGGTGCGGGTGACTGACACGTCGGAGTCCTCGTCGAGCAACTGCGCCAGCGCGCGGGAACCCTGGGGTTCGGGACTGCCGGGCTCCATGTAGCCGGACGGGAACTGTTCCTCGCCCAGCGACAACAGGACGGCGGCCACGACCAGCACGGTGATGACGGCGAGTGGTAGCCGGCTGGCACGCCACAGGCGTCCGGCGGCTGGTCGGGGAGTGACCGGTCCCGGTGCGGTGGTCGTCATCGGGCCCCTTCGTCGTCGAGTACGGGGCGGGCCGCGCTCAGCCGTACGTCCAGTTCACGCATGGTGCGGGCGGACTCGGTCGTGGCGACGCGGTCGCCGTAGACCACGTCGTTGAAGAGGCGGGCGCCCTCATCCAGTCCCTGGGCCTGCCCGGGCAGCGACCGGGCGGCCTCGGCGGCCAGCTCGGTGGCGGTCCGTCCGGGACGCGGTGCGACGATCGCCCGCTCCTCCAGGTCCACGCTGATGGCACGCAGCCGCTCCGTCACGGCCTCGGCGAAGTCGCCCCGCGCCTCGGCCTGGTCGGACAGCGCGCGGTGGTCGGCGGCAGTGCGCACCGCGCCCTCGTGCAGGGGAGGTTCCACCCCTCGGTTGCGGGAGGGGCGCAGGTAGACGATCAGGGCGATCACCAGGACCGCCACCACCAGCAGCACCAGGCCCAGGAGCCACCCGCCGGGGATGACCCCCGCGCCCGCTGAGGCCAGGCGGTCCAGGAGTTCCCCCAGCCAGTTGAGGAACCGGTCCAGCAGGGAGGGCTCGCTCTTGCCGTAGAGGGGGTCGGACAGCTCCTCGATGGCGCGGCGCCGACCCTCCTCCCCGGTCACGTCCATGGGAGCGACGAGCGGCCTCACGCCCGGTACCCCGGAAGGTAGACCTCCGCGCCGACCGGCTGCCCCCGCTGGGCGATCTGGTGCAGCTGGAGGTCCAGACCCTCACGGCGCATCCGCAGGTCGATGTACAGCAGCGTGGTGACACCGGCCACGAAGGGCAGCGTGAGGGCGTAGATCAGCACGGTGGCCACGTAGTTGACGACACCCGCCAGGACCGGGCCGAAGGTCTCCACCTCGAACAGGAAGGGCATGGCGAGGCCGACCGGTCCGGCCAGGATCAGGTTGACCACCAGCACGATCAGCGCGCTGAGCAGCCAGTAGCCGAGGGTGCGCCACCAGGCGCCCTGGGAGATCCGCCACGAGCGAGCGATGGCCTGGCCCGGCCCGAGTCGTTCCAGAACGACCAACGGCATGGCGTAGTAGAGGCGCACCCAGATCCACAGCGCGGGGACGCCGATCACCAGTGCCGCCACGAGCATGATGAGGAACCCGATAATGAGCCCGACCACGGGGTCGGCCATGCCGAAGCCCGTGATGAGGCCGACGAAGAGGGCCACGAAGAAGGCGATGAAGGCGACGACGCCGATGACGACCTGGATGGCCAGCCTGATGAAGGCCAGACCGATGATGGAGCCGATCTGTCCGCGAACCGAGGCCCAGGCCTGCTCGATGGTGAGCCGGTAGCCCAGTACCGCCATGCCGACGACACCGGAGAGCATGCCGATCAGCATCGCCCCGCCGACCATGACGACGAGGCTGCCGAGGAAGCTCAGCATCGTGGCCATCGGCGAGGTCGCGAACATCGGGTCGTCCGGGTCGAACGCCTCCGGGTCCGCCATGATCTCGTCGAACATGTTCAGGGACGCCAGGGAGTCGCCCGTGGCCCAGGTCGCCGCGACACTGCCGATGATCGACGCGGCCGCCATGACGATCAGTGACAGCAGGAAGGTGGTCCGGGGGTTCTGGCGGACGTAGCTGAACGCGCCGTTGAAGACGTCGCCGAGCGACATCGGCCGAAGTGCCACCACGCCAGGCTTGATGGGCGCCGGGCGGGGGGAGTTCGGGTCCTGGCCGTGGGCCGCGTGACCGGTGGGGGAGCCCTGGCCGGGGGGACCGTATCCGGGAGGGGGTCCGTACCCCGGGGGCGCGTTCCCGTGGCCGGGCGGCGGACCGTAGCCCTGCTGCCCGTAGCCGGGCTGCTGGCCGTACCCGGGAGGCGGCGCGTACCCGGGCTGCTGGCCGTACCCGGGCTGTTGCCCGTACCCGGGGGGCGGGCCGTACCCCGGAGGTGGCGCGTAACCGGGAGGGGTTCCCGGGCCCGGCTGCTGCGGGTGGCCGGGTGCCTGCCCGTACCCCGGCGGGGTGCCCTGCCCCGCAGGGTTGCCGTATCCGGGGGTCGGCGCCTGCTCGGGGGGAGCGAAGCCGGGGGTCCCTTGACCTGGCCGCGGTCCCGGAGGCGTGGGTGTCGCACCACCCTCACCAGGTGCGGCGGGACCCTGTCCCGGAGCGGCCCAACCACCCGCCCCGGTGTCTCCAGAATCGGGCGACCCCTGTCCTCCGGAAACGTCGGGGGCGTCCCCCGGCCTCTCCCGGTGGTCGTCCTCCTGGCTCATCTGCCCGCCCTCCGTGAGGTTCGGTTACTGCGCGCGAGCGTTTTCGCGCCAATTCTGACGTGTCGGAAACCAACCTACCGGCCGGTTCCACCGCTTCTCAGTGGGCTTGCAGTGTGTCGTAGGCAACCCACGCACTTCATTCCTTTTGTATGCTTTCTGTTACCAACCGGCCAAGTCACGAAGCTTTCCGGGCCTTCCTTGCCAGGGATGACGCCGCCGGTGACCGAATACGGTCCAAAAGGGCCCAACACCGCTGACCGCTCTTCCAACAGTGTCCGAAGCTGGCAAGGTTGGGGGAGACGAAACGCGGTCCCCAGTCGGGGATCGTTCCCCGACACGGGGATCACGGGCACCGACCACTGACGCCGCTTGAGTGTTCCAGGAGAGAGGAGTAGGCGCCGGTATCCCCTTCCGCCCCGAGGCGGTTGCGGACCCCTGGCGCCGGACACACCAATGAAGGGACGTGTACTGGTTGTCGACGATGACCTCGCCCTCGCCGAGATGCTGGGCATCGTGTTGCGCGGTGAAGGGTTCGAGCCCTCGTTCGTCCACGACGGCGACAAGGCTCTCGAGGCCTTCCGCGAGACCAAACCCGACCTGGTCCTCCTCGACCTGATGCTGCCCGGGGCCGACGGGATCGACGTGTGCCGTCAGATCCGCGCCGAGTCCGGGGTTCCCATCGTCATGCTCACGGCCAAGAGCGACACCGTCGACGTCGTCCTCGGCCTTGAGTCGGGCGCCGACGACTACATCGTCAAGCCCTTCAAGCCCAAGGAGCTCGTGGCCCGCGTGCGTGTGCGCCTGCGGCGCACCGAGGAGCCCGCGCCCGAGGTCCTCCAGATCGGGGACATCACCATCGACGTCGCCGGGCACGCCGTGCGCCGCGACGGCGAGCAGATCAGCCTCACCCCGCTGGAGTTCGACCTGCTGGTCGCCCTGGCCCGCAAGCCGCGCCAGGTCTTCACCCGCGAGGTCCTGCTGGAGCAGGTCTGGGGCTACCGCCACGCCGCTGACACGCGCCTGGTCAACGTGCACGTGCAGCGCCTGCGCGCCAAGATCGAGAAGGACCCGGAGCACCCCGAGGTCGTCGTGACCGTCCGCGGCGTCGGCTACAAGGCCGGGACCGCCTGACCCGCTCGGGACCCACATGACCGCGTCCGAACCCGAGGAGGGGAGGGGAGCCGACTCCGAGGGGGAGCGGTCCGCCCCTCCCACCGGCCTGCCCGAGAGCGGCGGCTGGCGGGAGAACAACACGGGCCTGACCCGTGCCTACCTCCTCGCCCAGCGCGCGGCCCGCGCGCTGGTGCGCGGAGTGCACACCAACTGGCGCCGCTCCCTGCACCTGCGGGTGATCAGCACGACCCTGGTCCTGTCGTTGCTGGTCATGGCGGGGCTGGGGTACGTGCTCATCTCCGAGGTGCGCAGCGGTCTGCTGGACGCCAAGACCAACGCGGCGGTCAACGACCACCGCGCGGGGCTCAGCTACGCGCTCGCGGAGCTCCAGGAGAACGAGATCGGTGACCGCAACCGTCTCCTGAACAACGTCGCCAGCGAGCTGACCAGCCGCAGCGGCGACACCGGTCTCTACAGCGTGTTCATCCTGCCGTCGGTGAGCGACGAACTCGGCTGGGCCACCGGCGAGGGCAGCGTCCCGCCGCGGCTGGTCGAGCAGGTCCGCCAGTCCGAGGTGTTCGATCAGCAGTACCACACGTACACGCGCATCGACATGGAGGACGGTTCGGTCGAACCGGCCCTGGTCGTGGGCGCGCAGATCAACCAGGCCTACGAGCTGTACTACATCTTCCCGCTCCAGCACGAGCAGGAGATCCTGGACCTCGTGCAGGGCACGGTCGCCCTGGTGGCGGTCCTGCTGGTGATCCTCCTCGGGTTGATCGCGTTCATGATCACCCGCCAGGTGGTCACACCGGTGCGCTCCGCCGCGCAGTCGGCCGAACGGCTGGCGGCCGGGGACCTCACCGAACGCATGACGGTGCAGGGCGAGGACGACCTCGCCCGGCTCGCGATGTCCTTCAACGACATGGCGGGCAACCTCCAGGAGAAGATCCAGGAACTGGAGGAGCTGTCCAAGCTCCAGCGCCAGTTCGTCTCCGATGTCTCGCACGAGCTCCGGACGCCGCTCACCACCATCCGTATGGCCGGTGACCTCCTGTTCGACGACCGCGAGGAGCTGGACGTCTCCCACCGCAGGTCCGTGGAGCTGCTCCAGAGCCAGGTGGAACGGTTCGAGGAACTCCTGGCCGACCTCCTGGAGATCAGCCGCCACGACGCCGGGGCCGCCACCCTGGGCATCGAGTCCGCGGACATCCGGGACTCCGTCATGAAGGCGGTGGGCGACGCCGAACAGATCGCGGAGCGCCGGGGCATCAAGGTGATCCTGCGCCTGCCCGTCGACCCCGTGGTCGCCGAGTTCGACACCCGGCGGATCAACCGCATCCTGCGCAACCTGGTGGTCAACGCCATCGAACACAGCGAGGGACGCGACGTGGTGGTCGCCGCCGCGGGCGACCGCGACGCCGTCGCCGTCGCCGTGCGCGACTACGGGGTGGGGCTCAAGGAGGGGGAGGAGCACCTGTGCTTCGACCGCTTCTGGCGGGCCGACTACTCACGGGTGCGCACGACCGGCGGGACCGGTCTCGGCCTGTCCATCGCCAAGGAGGACGCCACCCTGCACGGCGGCTGGCTCCAGGCCTGGGGCCTGCCCGGCCAGGGCTCGCAGTTCCGGCTCTCCCTGCCCCGCCAGTCCGGCGCCGAGCTGCGCGGTTCACCGCTGCCGCTGGTGCCGCCGGAGATCGCGCTGGGACGCAACTACCCGCCCTTCGGCGACAAGGACGGCGGCAACGGGACCGAGGACGTGCGGGGACCGGAGCGGGGCCGGTTCGGTCCCGACGAGGAGGAGGCGCTGTGAGCGACGTGGAGCGCCAGGGGCGACTGGCCCGGGCCGTGCGGTCCATAGCGGCCGGAACGCTCGCCTGTGTGTCCCTGGCGGCCTGTGCGAGCGTCCCCATGACCGGACCCGTGGTCCCCAGTGAGGGCGGGGACGGCTCCGGCGACCCCTATGGCGGTTACGTGCGCCTCCTGCCCGCCGGTCCCCAACCCGGGGTGGAGCCCGAGGGGCTGATCGACGGGTTCCTCAAGGACCTCGGCAGCTTCGAGGAGGACCACAAGGCCGCCCGCAGCTACATGCTCCCCGAGCAGAGCGAGGAGTGGACCCCGGACGCCGCGGTCCGGGTCTTCTCCGACCTCGACGCCGTGGACATGGACTCCGAGGTCTCCTCGGACGGCCTCAGCGCCACCGTGCGCATCCGCAGCAACGAGATCGCCAGCATCGACCAGAGCGGCAAGTACGTCCCGGCCGAGACCGGAACCATGCTGGAGGAGACGTTCACCCTCGCCAAGGAGGGCGACGACCCCGAGGGCGAGTGGCGCATCCAGGACCTGCCGGACGAGATCATCCTCAGCCAGCTGGACGTGGAGCGCACCTACCGCCCGTTCAACCTGTACTTCTTCAACCCGGCGGGGACGGCCCTGGTACCGGACCCGGTGTACCTGCCCGTGAGCACCGACCAGCTGGCCGAACGCCTGCTGCGCAAGCTCATCGGCGGCCCCACCGACTGGTTGGCCCCGGCCGTGCTGTCCGCCTTCCCCGAGGAGACCGCGCCCCGACTGGAGATCGACGCCGAACGCGCGGTCATCAACATCAACGGCCAGAACGAGGCCGACGAGTACGGCATGGGCGCCCAGATCGCCTGGACCCTGCGCCAACTCCCCGAGATCCAGGAGTTCACCCTCAGGATCAACGGCGAGGAGGTGAGCTTCCCGCAGTCCGACGGAGACAGCTCCGACCGCCCCCGCCCGGGCAGCGACTACTGGTCGCGGGTCAGCCCCGGCGCCACCTTCTCGGGGGTCCACGCCTACTACACGCACGAGGGCCAGCTGTGGTCGGCGGCCGACTGGGACGCCGACAACTTCAACGACGCCGAGCGGGTCGCCGGCCCCCTGGGCGCGGGTGAGGTCCCGCTCGACCGGTTCGCGGTCTCCCTCGACGAGAGCACCATCGCCGGCATCACCCTGGGCGGCCGTGAGGTGGTCACCAGCTTCGCCAGCCCCGGAGCCCAGACCCGGGAGGTGCTCGGCGACGGCGTGTTCACCGAACTGTCCTGGGACGTGAACGGCGACCTCTGGGTCGTCGAGGAGACCGGGGACGGGGGCCGTTCCGAGGACGAGGACGACGACGAGGACGCGCCCCGCGCCGACGAGGAACCCGGTACCGAGGGCGCGGCCGAAGAGGACCCGCCCGCCCCCGGGGACATCGCGCTGTGGTTGCTCCGTGACGGGGACGAGGTGGTCCAGGCCGAGGTCAGGGGCCTGCGGGACCAGTCGCTGGTGCACTTCAGGATCTCCCGTGACGGCGCCCGCGCCGCAGTGGTCACCGAACGCGACGGAGAGCGCTCGCTCCAGGTCGGCCGGGTGGTGGAGAACGAGGACGGTCAGGTGTCCGTCGGCGCCTTCATCAGCCTCGCCGACCAGGAACTCGAGGACATCACCAGCATCTCCTGGCGTTCGAGCGACCAACTGGTCGTCCTGGGCAGCCGGGACGGCGGCACCACGCAGGCCCTGTTCGTCTCCCTGGACGGCGGTACGCCCGCAGCCAGCGCTGGCGCGCCGGTCGCCGGGATGATCTCCATCTCCGGTGCCCCCGGCCAGCCGCTGCTCGCGGGGTCGGACGACGGCAACATCTGGGTGTCCAACGACCCCCTGAACTGGCAGAACGTGGTGGAGGGCGGCTCGCCCACCTTCCCGGGCTGACCGCTTCCGGCTCGGTTGTCCACAGGCCGCGATCCCGCACTGGCGCCCGGGGCCCGGACCGCACAAGCTGGAAGCATGAACCCGATCGGTGCCTCCTGCGGGAGGCGGTGGCTCGGCGCGCTCCTGCGGGTGCTCCGGATGGTCGCCGCCCTCCTCGACCCCCTGACCGAACTCGTGCAGCGCCGGGACTGCGCGGGCTGCTCCGGCCCCGGGGATCCCCTGTGCGCGGCCTGTCGGGCCCTGCTGGACCACCGGCCGCACCGGGCGCGGGGACGCGAACACTGTCCGCCGGTCTGGGCCGCCGGGCCGTACGCGGGACACCACCGCCGGGTCCTGCTCTCCCTCAAGCACGGCGGCGAACGCCGTCTCACGCGGTTCCTGGGGGAGCGGATGGCCGTCGCCTACCGCGCCTCGGGCTGGGCGGCCCCGGACACCCTCCTGGTGCCGGTTCCGGCGCGCGGGGGCCCGCGCCCGGGACGGAGCCCCGTCCTGGGCCTGGCGGGCGTCTGCGCCCACGAGGTGGGTCCCACGGGCACGGCCGGGGTGGCGCCGGTGCTCCGCTACCGGCACCGCGCCCGACCCCAGGCGGGACTGTGCCGTGCGGACCGCCTGGGCAACCGGCTGGACGTCTTCACGGCCGAACCGCGCAGGCCCGGTGGGGCGTGGAGGGGTTGGCGGCGCCGGGTGGGTCAGCTCCGGACGGAACGGCTCGGTGTGCCCGGCCTCGGGACCGGGCGTCAGTCGACGCACGGACCACGCGAGGCTCCACCGGACGACGTGTCCACCACGGCGGTCCGGAACGCGGGTCCGCCCGGGGTGGCGCGGGGTGACCGGACAGGTGGCCTGACGGCAGAGCCCCGGAGCCCCCGGGGGCCCTGGAGGGGTTGGTGGCGCCGGAGCCGCTCGGGAGAGGTCCCGGCTCGTGCGGACGGGCCGAGGGGTGAACGCTGGGACGTCCGCGGGCGTCGGGTGGTCGTGGTGGACGACGTGCTCACCACCGGGGCGACGGTGGAGGAGGCGACCCGGGCGCTGCGCGCGGAGGGTGCGAGGGTGGTGGGCGCCCTGGTGTTCGCGGAGCGGGACCGGGTTCCGGGCCGTCCAGGTTCGGGATTGGGGAGCAGGTCGGAAAGAAGGTTTTACAAACCCCCCTGATCGGGCGAAACATGCCTGTTCGCAAGGGTTTGCGGCGCTTGTCGACCGCTTGGTACCCCGTTCGCTACCTGACATCCGCGCTGGGACAGGTTACGGTCCAGGTATGGCACCCGTCCGGGTCCGTGGTTGCGCCGGATACTCAGAGCTCCCCGAAACACCGTGGAGCCCATCCGGCAAGCCGATGCCAGGCGCAGGCGAAACGGCCCACGTAAGGCGACTTTTCGTCGACCGATCACGGTGCGCCTTAGAGGTAAGCCCTGCCCCGCTGAGGGTCCCGATGTCCCTCATGACCGGGAGAAGAGCAGTAGTCGCGTACAAGAGCGGCGACACTCTCAGCAGGCGGATGTGGGGACGAAGACCAGGTCGGCCGGACGGGTGGCATACCGACGTTGGGGGGTCCGTCGTGCCCGGGGTGCAGACCCCGGGGGCGCGGGCCCTCACGCGCTTGCCCACGGCCCGACGACGCCTCGGCCCTCCCCTCCCGGAGCTTCCCGGGCTCCGATCGGCCCGCCCGGTGTGCGCCATCTGGTGGGTGACTCACCCCAATCGAGTCTCATGTCTTCTTTTCCCTCCAGAGGTCCCGGCCAATCGAGTCCCTGGGGCGCGTGATGACCCTGCCTCTGGTGGGTATACGCATTTCCAACCGAGCGGTGTCCCTCCAGGAAACGGGGCACGAACGGAAGGAGGGCTGACGCGTCACACCCTCCCCGCCACGGGAGGGGAGCAGAGCCAGCCTGGCCGTCGCCTTCACGGCGGCCACGCGATGAAGGGGGTCCTATGGACATCATCGTCAAAGGTCGACGCACTGGTGTGAGTGAGAAGTTCCGACAGCACGTCGAGAACAAGCTCGACAGGCTCTCCAAGTGGGAGCGCAAGGGCATGAGCGTCGATGTGGAGGTGTCCCAGGAGCGCAACCCCAAGCTCGCTGACGTCCGCGAGCGGGTTGAACTGACCATCCACTCCGACGGCCCGGTCATCCGTAGCGAGGCCGCGTCCGTGGACCGTCACGGCGCTCTCGACCTCGCGATCGACAAGATCGAGGCCCGCCTCCGCAAGTCCGCGGACCGCCGTAAGGTGCACCGCGGCAACCACACTCCCGTCTCCGTCGCGGCCGCGACGGCCGACCTCCCCGGGGATCTGCCCTCATCCGTCCAGACGGTCACCAAGGCCCCCCCGGCCCAGCGAGGTGACGACGAGGCGATCGACGGCGTCGAACTCGACGGACGCTTCTCCGACGAGTTCGTGGAACTCGAGACCCAGGGGGAGACCCCCGTCGTCGTGCGGGAGAAGTTCCACCAGGCCAAGCCGATGAGCATCGACCAGGCGTTGATGGAGATGGAACTCGTCGGACACGACTTCTACCTCTTCCACGACGAGGTCAAGGACACCCCGAGCGTCGTCTACCGCCGCAAGGGCTTCGACTACGGAGTCCTGCGTCTGGTGGACTAGTCCGCACCGTCCTCGTCCCCGACACCCCCGCACGGAGGTGCATCGAACAGACGCCGCGGCGGGCCCGATCGGCCCGCCGCGGCGTCTGTGGTGTCAGGCCCTCCGCGGGTGCTTGATGCGGCGGAGCGGGGTCCCGTGCGGCTCCTCCGGTTCCAGCCGCGGCGGGTCCAGCACCACGTCACTGAGGATGTCGAACACGCCCGCCACCACCGCGGCGGCGACCATCAGGACCGCTCCGACGACCAGCAGCGGTACCGATCCGCCCAGGACCAGTGCCAGACCGCCGAAGCCGAACCCCACCACGGCGAGGGCCACGCACACCCACGACGCCGCGCTGCCCCGGTGCCCGTTGGTCGGGGCCAGCGAACCGCCCTGGCGCTGGAACCCCCGGATGTGCCCGTTGCGGGCCTGCTCTTCGTCCGTGGGGCGGTGCATCTCCCACGCGAGCCCGGGGTCCTCCTCGTCCCTGGGACCGAGCACGGAGGGGCGCCGTCCGTGGAGGAACTCGTCCACGGCGTCGTCCGGTGTCCTCGAAAGTCGGGGAGTGCCTGGTGTCTCGGTGGGTTCACGCTCTCTTCTGGTTCGCATGGTGATCCCCCTGGGAACACGGTCGCGTTCGGTGGAGATTCGCCCGAACCGGCCTGAAAGGTCGGCCGAAACCACCGCTCTCTCCCTTTGAACTACCCGGAACAATGCACGACTCTGCACGAATGTTCACGAAAAAGGCGGGAACATCCAAGCCCGTCCTGCTCGTTTGTCCAGAGGACGGGAAGCGGTTCCGGGTCCTCTAGGATGTAGGCCCGAGGACCCAGGATTGACCCCTGACCTCCGTGGCCAAGGGAAGCGGTCAGCGGGCCTAGATCTGACTCTCCACCCCCTCGGTGGAGCCAACCGCGATCTGCGAGGAGCGCATAGGAAGTGCCAGGCATACTCGACAAGCTCCTGCGCGCGGGTGAAGGTAAGATCCTGCGCCGGCTCAAGAAGTTGAAGGACCAGGTCAACGCCCTTGAGGACGACTACGTCGACCTCTCGGACGACGAACTGCGCGACCTTACCAAGGAGTACAAGGAGCGCTACGAGGAGGGGGAGTCCCTCGACGACCTCCTCCCCGAGGCCTTCGCGACCGTCCGTGAGGCGGCCAAGCGCACCCTGGGCCAGCGCCCCTTCGACGTTCAGATCATGGGCGCCGCCGCCCTTCACCTGGGCAACATCGCCGAGATGAAGACCGGTGAGGGCAAGACCCTGACCGGAAGCCTCGCGGTGTACCTGAACGCCCTCGCGGGCAAGGGCGCGCACGTCATCACCACCAACGACTACCTCGCCCGACGCGACGCCCAGAACCTGGGCCGGATCTTCCACTTCCTCGGACTGGAGGTCGGCGTCGTCGGCCCCCAGATGACCGCGGAGGCGCGTCGCAAGGCCTACCAGGCCGACATCACGTACGGAACGAACAACGAGTTCGGTTTCGACTACCTGCGCGACAACATGGCGCTCTCGCTCAAGGACACCGTCCAGCGGGACCACTTCTTCGCCCTGGTCGACGAGGTCGACTCCATCCTCATCGACGAGGCGCGCACCCCGCTGATCATCAGCGGTCCCTCGGAGCAGAACTCGCGCTGGTACGCCGAGTTCGCGAAGATCGCGCCGCGCCTGAAGAAGGACGACGACTACGAGGTCGACGAGAAGAAGCGCACCGTGGGCATCACCGAGTCCGGTGTGGCCAAGGTGGAGGACTGGCTGGGGATCGACAACCTCTACGAGGCCGTCAACACCCCGCTGATCAGCTTCCTCAACAACTCCCTCAAGGCGAAGGAGCTGTACCGCAAGGACAAGGAGTACATCGTCAAGGACGGTGAGGTCCTCATCGTCGACGAGTTCACCGGTCGCGTCCTGGCGGGTCGCCGCTACAACGAGGGCATGCACCAGGCCATCGAGGCCAAGGAGCGCGTCAAGATCAAGGACGAGAACCAGACTCTCGCCAAGGTCACGCTCCAGAACTACTTCCGCCTCTACGAGAAGCTGTCCGGCATGACCGGTACCGCCCAGACCGAGGCGGCGGAGTTCACGCAGACCTACAGCGTCGGTGTGGTGCCGATCCCGACCAACAAGCCGATGGTCCGCGAGGACGTCAAGGACGTCGTCTACAAGCACGAGGACGCCAAGTTCCAGGCCGTGGCCGAGGACATCGCCGAGCGCCACGAGGAGGGACGTCCGGTCCTGGTCGGTACGACCAGCGTCGAGAAGTCCGAACTCCTCTCCCGGATGCTCAAGCGCGAGGGCGTCCCGCACGAGGTCCTCAACGCCAAGAACCACGCTCGTGAGGCGTCGATCATCGCCCGCGCGGGCAAGCTCGCCTCCGTCACCGTGGCCACCAACATGGCCGGTCGCGGTACCGACATCATGTTGGGCGGCAACCCCGACTTCCTCGCCGACGAGGAGCTCCAGGCCCGCGGCCTGAGCCCCCTCGAGACCCCGGAGGAGTACGAGGCGGCCTGGCCCGAGGCGCTGGAGAAGGCCACCGCCGAGTTCGAGGCGGAGCACGAGAAGGTCGTCGAGGCGGGCGGTCTCTACGTGCTCGGCACCGAGCGCCACGAGTCGCGCCGCATCGACAACCAGCTCCGTGGCCGTTCCGGCCGTCAGGGTGACCCGGGCATGTCCCGCTTCTACCTGTCGCTCCAGGACGACCTGCTGCGTCTGTTCAACTCCAGTCGTCTGGAGGTGTTCATGAACCAGCTGAACATTCCCGACGACCAGCCGATCGAGTCCGGCATGGTGAGCAAGGCGATCGCCTCCGCCCAGGGCCAGGTCGAGACGCAGAACTTCGAGATCCGCAAGAACGTCCTCAAGTACGACGAGGTCCTGAACCGTCAGCGCAAGGTCATCTACGCCGAGCGCCGCAAGGTGCTGGAGGGCCAGGACCTGCGCGACCAGGTCATCGAGATGCTGGAGGAGGTCCTGCGCGGCTACGTCGTGGAGGAGACCACCCAGGGCGACCCGGACGACTGGGACCTCGACAAGCTCTGGAGGGCCTTCAAGCAGGTCTACCCGATCAGCTTCACGGTCGACGAGTTCATCGAGGAGAACGGCGACCTCCACACGCTGACCAGCGAACTCATCGCCACGCAGGTGGTCGAGGACGCCAAGGCCGCCTACGACGCCCGCGAGTCGGAGCTGGGCGAGGAGGCCATGCGCGAGGTCGAGCGCCGCGTCATCCTCCAGGTCATGGACCGCAAGTGGCGTGAGCACCTCTACGAGATGGACTATCTCCAGGAGGGCATCGGCCTGCGCGCGATGGCCCAGCGCAACCCGCTGATCGAGTTCCAGCGCGAGGGCTTCGACATGTTCCAGCAGATGCTGGAGGCGATCAAGGAGGAGTCGGTCGGCTTCCTCTTCAACGTCGAGGTCCAGGTCCGCAAGAAGGAGGAGCCCGCCCTGACGGCGGCCGCCGCCGCGCAGACCGCCTCCGCCGTCGGTGGATCCTCCGGCGCCACCGCGGTGGCCACGGCCGTCGACGAGGACGTGGAGGCCGCCAGGGCCGACGCCCCCGAGGAGGAGGCCGAGCCCGCCGAGGACGTGGTCGTCCCCGGTTTCGGTGAGGACCAGCCGAATAGGCTACAGTACTCCGCGCCGAGCGAGGACGGCACCGTCGAGCGGCACAGCGAGACGGTGGACAACGAGTACGCGGGCACGGCCCGCAACTCGCCCTGCCCGTGCGGTTCCGGCAAGAAGTACAAGAAGTGCCACGGTGACCCCACGGCCAGGTAACGGCTGAGGGACACCAGAGATCACGCGTGTGGGCGCGGCTCCCGAGGGGGCCGCGCCCACACGCGTCACCGCCCGCTGTTGATCCGGGCGGCCCGCCGTGTCAGGTGGGCGCGTTCGGCGAGGTCGGGGGCGTCCAGGGCGGCCCGCGCGTACAGTCGCGCCGCCCGCTCGAGGTCGCCGCTGCGCTCGTACAGGTGCGCGGCCACGGCCCGGTACCGGGGCAGCGACTCGTCCAGCTCACCGAGGGCTGCCAGTCCCGCCCGCGGACCCTCCGCCTCGCCCACGGCGACGGCCCGGTTCAGGCGGGCCACCGGGTTGTCGCTCAGGCGCACGAGTTCGTCGTACCACTCGACGATCTGCGGCCAGTCCGTCTCCTCGGCGGTACGCGCGTCCGCGTGCAGCGCGGCTATGGCGGCCTGGGCCTGGTACTCGCCCAGGCGGTCGCGCGCCAGCGCGCCCTGGAGCACGCGGACCCCCTCGGCGATGGCCCCCGTGTCCCAGAGGGAGCGGTCCTGCTCGGCGAGCGGTACCAGGGCCCCGTCCGGGGTGGTTCGCGCGGGGCGCCGGGCGTGGTGGATCAGCATGAGGGCGAGCAGACCGGCGGCCTCGGGGTGGTCGACGGCGGCGTTGAGCTGCCTCGTGAGCCGAATCGCCTCGGCGACGAGGTCGACGTCCCCCGAGTAGCCCTCGTTGAAGACCAGGTAGAGCACGCGGAGCACGGTTCTGACGTCCCCGGGGCGGTCGAACCGCACACCGGAGACAGTGCGTTTGGCACGGCTGACGCGCTGCGCCATGGTGGCCTCGGGGACCAGGTAGGCGCGGGCGATCTGCCGGGTGGTGAGTCCGCCGACGGCGCGCAGTGTGAGCGCCACCGCCGACGACGGGGTCAGGGAGGGGTGGGCACACAGGAAGTACAGCAGGAGCGTGTCGTCCAGGGCCCGCGCGGTTGCGCTCTCCGGTTCCTCCTCCACTACCTCCTCGCGTCTGCGGCGAGCGGTGTCGGCGCGGGTGGCGTCCAGGAACCTGCGCCAGGCGACGGTGACCAGCCATCCCTTGGGGTCGCGGGGCGGCTCGGAGGGCCAGACCCGCACCGCCTCCACCAGCGCGTCCTGGACGGCGTCCTCGGCCGACGCGAAGTCGGCTCCTCGTCGGACGAGGAGGCCGGTCACCTCGGGGGTGAGGCCCCGGAGCAGGGCCTCGTCCACGTTGGCGGCCACGCGGGGCTCACTCCTCGATGGTGTGCGAGGCGCCCAGGAACGGACGCAGCTCCAGCCACTCGTGGATGGGCCTTCCCCCGGCTCCGGGAGCGGCCGACAGTTCACCGGCCAGTTCCAGCGCGCGGTCGTAGTCGTCGACGTCGATCACCATCCAGCCCGCGATGACGTCCTTGGTCTCCGGGAAGGGGCCGTCGGTGACGGGCGGGCGTCCCTCTCCGTCGTAGCGGACGAAGGTCCCCTCCGGGGCGAGCGCCTGGGAGTCCACGTACTCGCCGGTCCCCTCCAGTCGGGCCGCGAAGTCGTTCATGTACTTCACGTGCGCCGAGACCTCCTCGGGCGTCCACTGGTCCATGGGGACGTCGTTCACGGAGGCCGGGGCGCCTCGGTAGTGCTTGAGCAGCAGGTACTTGGCCATGGTCCCTCTCCTTGGTGCGGTGCGACCCATTGTGGTTCGCGTTCACACCGGGGACGGAGCCGGGCGCGCGTTCTCGACACTGCGGCCGGATTCTTTACCGGGACCTGGAACACCGACGGCCCGGCACCGCGTGTGTGCGGTACCGGGCCGTGTGTGCCGCCCGTGTGGCCCGAGGCCCACGGAGCGCGTGAGAACGCTGTGGCTCAGGTGGTCTGGGTGACCTTGTTGAGGCCACGCGGGACGTCGGGGTTGTAGCCGAGACGGCGGGCGAGGTGCTCGGTGAGCAGCTGGGCGGGGACGATGAGGTTCATCGGGGAGACCCACTCGGGAACGTCCGGAACCGCGACGGACACGTCGCTGGCTGCGGCGAGGGCCGAACCCCCGCCGAAGCCGAACACCGGGGCGCCGGCGGAGCGGACCCGCTCGGCGAGGGCCACCGTGCCCTCCAGGGTGGGACCGTTGGGCGCGGCCACCAGCAGGGCGGGGGTGCGCGGGTCCACGACGGCGATCGGCCCGTGCTGGAGGTCCGCGTAGGACAGCCCCATGGCGTGCAGGTAGCAGGCCTCCTTGAGCTTGAGCGCGGCCTCCAGCGCGGTGGAGAAGGCCATGCCGCGCCCTGAGACCACCGCGCCCTGGACGGCCACCATCCGCTCCACGATCTCCTCGAGGGAGTCTGTGGGCGCCGCGAGGGTCTGCTCGATGCCGTCCGGCACCAGCTCCAGCTCCCCGGCGTCCAGCTTCGCGCCCAGGCCCAGGGCCAGGACCGCGAGGGCGGCCAGCTGGGTGTTGTAGGTCTTCGTGGCGGGGACCGCGAGCTCACTCCCCGCCCTGGTGACCAGGGCGACGTCGGACTCGGAGGCCAACGGGGAGTCCGCGCCGTTGGTGACGCCGACGGTTCGGGCGCCGCAGTCGGCCGCCCAGCGCATGGTCTCGACGATCTCCTCGGTCCTGCCGGACTGGGAGATGGCCACGGCCAGGACGTCGGACAGGTCGATCCGCGCGCCGTAGGCGGTGGCGATGGAGGGGGAGCCCAGCGTGGCCAGGCGACCGGTGTGCGCCTGGAGGAGGTAGCTGCCGTAGACCGCGGCGTTGTCCGAGGAGCCCCGAGCGATGAACAGGACGTGCTTGGTGGCGCGGCCGAGCGCCTCGATCTCCCCGCGCAGGGGCAGCAGCTCGGCGAAGGTGCGGCGCAGGGCCTCGGGCTGATCGGCGATCTCGGAGCGCATCGCGCTCGTCGTGGTGGTCATACGGAGCCTTCCGGTGGGGACGTGCGGTCCTGGACGTACGCCGGGGGCCGCGTCGGTCGCTCGTGGACGGCCCCGGACGAGGTCTCTGGCCAGCCACGATGCTGGTTCACACCGCGTGGCACAAGGAGGATTGACACGCGGGTCGAGCTATGGTCTAGTCCGGACTATACCAGTCAGATCCCGGCATGACCCGGCAAGTGTCACGAGTCCGGGCGGATGCCGCGCTAAGGTCGAACGCCGACCACCGGACCACCCGACCCGCCGACCGAGAAGGCCACTCGCTCCATGCCGATCGACGCCAGCAACCCCCTGCCCAAGTACGTCCAACTCCGCGATCTGCTCCTGGACTGGATCACCGCGGCCGGGCTGGGCGTGGACGACATGGTCCCCTCCGAGCGCGAGCTCAGCTCCACCTACGGCCTCTCCCGTATGACCGTGCGCCAGACCATCGACCTCCTGGTCGCCGAGGGCCGCCTGTACCGGGTGCCGGGCAAGGGCACCTTCGTGGCCCGGCCCAAGATCGAGATGTCCCTCGTCCTGGCTTCCTTCAGCGAGGACATGCGGGCCCGGGGCTTCGAGCCCGGAGCGCGGGAGCTGATTCGCCAGGTCATCCCGGCCAGCGGTCACACCGCACGCATGCTCGACATCGCCCCCGGCACCCTCGTCCACCACATCGAGCGCATGCGTACCGCCGACGACGAGCCCATGGCGGTCGAGCGCTCCAACATCCCGGCGGCCATGGTTCCCGGTCTGGAGGACCACGATCTGGCCGAACGATCCCTCTATGAGGTCCTGGAAAACGAGTTCGACATCCTGTTGGATTCCGGTGAGCAGACCATCGAGGCCGGGATCTGCGACTCGGCCGACTCCCGTCTCCTTGGCCTACCCGCCGGAAGCCCGGTGCTGATCATGCAGCGCCGCAGCTTCGCCAAGGGACAGTGCGTGGAACTCGCCCTGTCCACCTACCGTGCCGACCGGTACCAGCTGCACTCCCGTCTGGATCCGCGGAGGCACGGAGACTGACGTCTCGCGCCCTCGGGGCGCGCGTCCGAGAGGGAGGACCCCCCACCATGTCGGACCCCATCCCAGCGAAGAAGGCCCCGGACCAGTCCGGGGACCCCGCACGCAAACGCGGCTCCACCGCCCTGGCCGTGCTCCAACGGCTCGGCCGCAGCCTGATGATGCCCATCGCGGTCCTGCCCGCCGCCGCGATCCTGCTCCGCCTCGGCCAGGACGACCTGCTCGGCGCGCAGGGCCTGGCGGGAATCGACGGTATGGGCTGGATGCAGCCGGTCTCAGGTGCCGTGGGCACCGCCGGTGAAGCGATCTTCGAGGCCCTGCCGCTGCTGTTCGCGATCGGTGTGGCCATCGGCTTCGCCAGGCGCGCGGACGGTTCGACCGCCCTGGCGGCGGTGGTCGGCTACCTGGTCTTCGACCGCGTGGCCACCTGGACGATGGTGACGTTCGACGGCCCCACCGGTGACATCGGATCCCGGCTTGTCACCTATCCGCTGGAGACCGATCCGGTCACCAGGGAACCGGTCGCCGATCCGGAGGCGGTCAACGCCGTCGTCCCGATGATCGACCATGCGGTCAAGAACCCCACCGACGTGCTCGGCGGGATCGCGGTGGGCCTGGTCGCCGCGGTGCTGTGGCAGCGTTACCACCGGATCAAACTGCCCACCTGGCTCGGCTTCTTCGGCGGACGCCGCTTCGTCCCCATCGTCACGGCACTGGCCGGGCTGGGCATGGGCGTGGTACTCGGCCTGGTCTGGCCGATCGTCGGCATGTGGATCCAGAACCTGGGCGAGGCCCTCATCGGCGCGGGCGCTCTCGGCGCCGGGCTCTACGGGATCGTCAACCGCATCCTGTTGCCGATGGGTCTGCACCACGTGGTGAACTCGTTCGTCTGGTTCGTCTCGGGCACCTACACCGACGGGGACGGTGTGGTCTCGCACGGGGAGATCACGCGCTACTTCGCGGGGGACCCGGAGGCGGGCAGCATGCTGTCCGGGTTCTTCCCGGTGCTGATGTTCGGTCTGCCGGGCGCCGCGCTCGCGATGTGGCTGACCGCCTCCAGGGCCCGGCGCGTGCAGATCGGTTCGATCATGATCCCCGCGGCGCTGACCGCCTTCGTCACGGGCATCACGGAGCCGGTGGAGTTCGCCTTCATCTTCGTCGCTCCGGTGCTGTTCGGGGTGCACATCGTTCTCACCGGCGTCTCCCTGGCGGTGATGAACCTGCTCGACGTCCAGCTGGGCTTCGGGTTCTCGGCCGGGCTGATCGACCTGCTCCTGAACGCCACGAAGAGCAACACCGAGGGGTTGGGCGTCCTGCTGCTGTTCGGGGCCTTCTACTTCCTGGTCTACTTCGGGATCTTCTATGTGCTGATCAGCCGGTTCAACTTCCCCACCCCGGGACGCGAGCCGGATCCGGACGAACCGGGAACCCCTCAGGCCGCCCCGGCAGCCACGGCGGACGGCACGGCCGAACCCGGTCCGGACAACCCGACCGGCGCGGACTCCGGCCGCTCCGGCTGAGCGCCGCGTCCCCGGCGACGATCGACCACCGCGCCGACCCTGGCGTGTGAGGCACGCCACCTCTAAGCTCGGCTCAGACCCCCCGGGTCACGTGATCCCGGGTAGAGCACGGAGGGCACATGTCGGACAAGGCAACGGCGATCGTCGCCGGTTTGGGCGGCGCCGCCAACATCGAGGACATCGAGGCCTGCATCACGCGGCTGCGCACCGAGGTCGGCGACCCCGCGCTGGTTCGGGAGGCCGACCTGCGGTCGGCGGGCGCGCACGGCGTCCTGGTCTCGGGCAACGTCGTCCAGGTGGTGGTCGGTCCGGAGGCGGACTCCCTCACGGACGACATCCGGGACCTGCTCGAATAGCCGCCGGAGCGGGCCCCGGAAAGTCAGGCCTTTGTCCTCTTTTGGCTGCCCCTTATCCGGGTTAAGTCCCGCTCCCAGGGAAGACCTCCCCCATGTCAGTCCTGAACGGTGCGCTGCGCGTACTCTCGCCCGTCTCCGGAACGGCCCTGTCCCTGGACACGGTGCCCGACCCGGTGTTCTCCCAGAGCATGGTCGGCCCCGGCGTGGCCGTCCACCCCGAACCGGGCCAGGAGGGCGGCCAGGAGTCCCAACACGAGGCGGTCGCCCCGATCGCCGGGACCCTGGTCAAGCTCCACCCCCACGCCTACGTGGTCATGGCCGCGGACAACCGGCGCGGTGTCCTCGTCCACCTGGGCATCGACACCGTGCAGCTCGCGGGGGAGGGGTTCACGCTCCTCGCGAAGGAGGGCACGGAAGTGGCGGCGGGCACCCCGGTGATCCGCTGGTCACCCGGAGCGGTGGCCGCCGCGGGCAAGCCCTCTGTGGTGCCGGTGGTGGCCCTGGACGGTGAGCCGGGCTCGCTCTCCGAGCTGGCCGCGGGAGCCGTCGAACCGGGGGAGGTCCTGTTCGTCTGGGAGTGACCCTCCGCGTTCGGCCCCCCGCCACGGCGGGGTGCGTCCAGCCCGCTCCCGCGAGCGGGTAGTCTCCGCCCGCAACCAGCGATCCGGTGGAGAAGAAGTCCCTATGAGACCGTCCGTTCCACGCGCCCTGGCCCCGGCCTGCGTGGCCCTCACCCTGATCACCACAGCGTGCACCACACCCGAGGAGGTGGAGACCTCGCCCGAGAACGACCCCGGCGCCGAGGCCACGGCCGAGCCCTTCGAGCCGGTCCTGGCCCCGCATCTGCTCGCCGACATGGACCTGGACGACAAGATCGGCCAGCTCCTGGTCCTGACCGCGCAGGGCACCACGGCCGCCGACAACGCCGCGCAGATCGAGGCGCACCGGCCCGGCGGCGTCATCTACTTCGATGCCAACCTGGACGACGCCGAGCAGATCGCCCGGATGTCGGCGGGCATGCAGGACCAGGCTGCCGAACAGGGGCAGGGAGTCCCCCTGTTCATCAGCATCGACCAGGAACAGGGCCTCGTGGTGCGCATGCCCGTGGGCACCCTGTTCCCCGACGCCATGGCGGTCGGCGCCACCCGTGACACCGACCTCGCGGCGCTGCGGGCGTCGACCACGGCGGACGAACTCCTCGCGGTCGGCGTCAACATGAACTACGCGCCCGACGCCGACGTCAACACCGACCCCAACAACCCGGTCATCGGCATCCGCTCCTTCGGGTCCGACCCGGACCTGGTGTCGGAGATGGTGCTGGCCGAGTCGGACGCCTACGCCGAGCACGGC
Source organism: Nocardiopsis sp. B62 (assembly GCF_018070675.1). Lineage (NCBI taxonomy): Bacteria > Bacillati > Actinomycetota > Actinomycetes > Streptosporangiales > Nocardiopsidaceae > Nocardiopsis > Nocardiopsis sp. B62. The sequence goes on from NZ_JAGPXK010000027.1 coordinate 25,652, forward strand.
GTGGTGCCGGTCATCAAGCACTTCCCGGGCCACGGCGACACCGACGTCGACAGCCACACGGGCCTGCCCGTCATCGACCTGCCCCGCGACCGCTGGGAGGCCGAGCACCTGCCGCCGTTCCGGGCGGCGGTGGACGCCGACGTGGACGCCATCATGACCGCTCACGTGCTGATGCCGCAGCTGGACCCGGGCGAGGACCCGGCCACCCTGTCGCCGGTGATCATCGACGAGATCCTGCGCGACGAGCTCGGCTACGACGGTGTGGTCACCACGGACGCCCTCAACATGGAGGGCGTGCGCCAGACCCACGCCGATGGTGAGGTCGCCGTTCGCGTGGTGGAGGCCGGGGTGGACCAGCTCCTCATGCCGCCCGACCCCGGCGCCGCTGTCGCCGCGATCCGCGAGGCGGTCGAGAGTGGTCGGCTCACCGAGGAGCGCATCGACCAGTCCGTGCTGCGCATCCTCACGCTCAAGGAGAAGCGCGGGATCCTGGAGCGCGAGTCCGCCGACCCGGCCGAGGCCGACGCGGCCATGGAGAACCCCGAGCACGCCGAGGCCGCCCAGCGGGTGGCCGACGCCTCCGTCACGCTCGTCAGGAACGAGGCGGACCTCCTGCCGCTGGACGCGGGCACACGTGTGCGCGTCCAGGGCGTGGGCGCCGACCGGATCGCCCCGGCGCTCACCGACGCCGGTCTGGAGGTCGTGGACAGCGGCGAGGACGTGCTCGTGGTGGGCACCAACGGGGCGCGCACCTCCGAGGAGCAACGCGGGATGGTGGCCTCCGGTCAGTCCGAGGGCACCCCGGTCGTCGTGGTCGCCCAGGGCGGGCCCTACGACCTGGAGGCCTTCCCGGAGGTGGACGGCTACATCGCCCTGTACTCGGCGGTGGAGGTCTCCCGCCTGGCCGCGGCCCGGGCGATCGCGGGGAAGATCGACCCCTCCGGCACGCTGCCGGTGGACATCCCCGGTGCCGACGTGACGTCGGGGACCGGTCTCGGGTACTGACGCCACCTGGTGGTCGCACGGTTGAACCGGGCGGGGAACGGGAAGAACCGTTCCCCGCCCGGCCTCTGTCGGCTCCACACAGGGTCAGGCGGGTTGTCCCCGAGGCGAACACCGAAGGAGGCGACCGGATGAGCGGCACCCGACGAGGGGTCATCTCCGACTGGGGCGGTGTGCTCACCCCACCCCTGCCCGAGGGAATCCGGGCCTGGCTCAGGTCCGACCGGATCGACATCGACCACTACCACGAGGTCATGCGTCCGTACTTCGACAACAGCGTGCCGAACAACCCCGTGCACGCGCTGGAACGCGGCGAGATCGAGACCCACCTGTTCGAGCGCGACCTGGCCGCCCTGCTGCGCTCCACCCACGGCGGCCCGGTGCGGGCGCAGGGCCTCATCGAGCGCATGTTCTCCCACTTCGATCCGGTCGACGCCATGTACGACACCCTGCGTACGGCCCGGGGAAGCGGGCACGGAACCGCCTTGCTGTCCAACTCGTGGGGCAACGGCTATCCGCGCGACCACTTCGCGTCCACCTTCGACACCGTGGTGATCTCCGGAGAGGTAGGAATGCGCAAGCCGGAGGAGCGCATCTACCTGCACACCTGCGAGCAGATGGGCCTGGAGCCCGAGGACTGCGTGTTCATCGACGACCTGGCGCACAACATCGAGACGGCCGAGTCCCTGGGAATGACCGGCATCCTGCACACCGACGTGGAGAGCACCCGCCGGGCGCTGTCCCGCTTCCTGGCCCCCGAGGACGATCACCAACGGCAGCCGGTCTGACCAGGTCGGGTTCTTTGGGAAACTCGTAGGGATCCGATCCCGTCCTGGAGAGCCCATGTACGTCTTCCTGCCCAGCACCGTCCCCGCGCTCACGGCCCTGCTCGACCGGGGCCGACTGGAGGGGGAGGCCCTCCCGGCCTTCACCGCCGACGCCGGGCCCGACGGGGACACGGAGGAGGCCGAGTACGACGCCATGTACGCGGCGGCCGAGGCGTCCCTGAGAATGCTCGCCGAGGACCCCGGGGCGCCCCGCCGCCGCGTGGTCCTCGCCGCCGAGATGCCCGACCCCGCCGTGGAGCGGGGCGGACGCCACGCCGAGGGGGTCGCCCGGGTGACCGTTCGGGGCGGCGTGCCCTACAAGAAGCTGCGTTCGGCCCACGTGGACGACACCGACGCGGCCGCCGACGTCGCCGAGGCCGCGGCCGACCCGGCCTCCGAAGCCGCCGAGGACCACGAACTCATGTGGTTCGGGGTCCAGGAGCTCCGCTACCTGGTCGAGGAGTCCCAGGCGTAGCACCTCACCTGTTGGAGAGCATCCTCCGTAGGAAGTACAGGAAGAACCCGAGGAAGCCCAGGAACACGAGGGCCGGGAGGACCGTCGCCCCGACACCCCCGTCCGTGAACTCCCGGAACACGGCGTAACCGGCGATGACGGTGCCCCCGAAGGAGATGAGCACGTTGAGGGGCATCCACTTGCGCTGGGTTTTCTGACTGGGGTGGAAGAGGGACACATCGCTCCTTGTCCGCTGGAGGGGATCGGAAGCTCCCCCTACCCACGTGCGCCCGAATCATCCAGGGGCGCGGCGGCTCTGCGGCGGGGCGCCCGCACAACCGGTGTCCGGCCGGGTTCGGACTCCGTTTCCTCCCTGAATCGCCCATCCGGCACAATGGTGGCGTCCCCGAACCCCGATCGCCGAGGAGTCAGCCATCAGCCGCCTGGTGCTATGGAACATCGACCTCACGCTCCTCGACGTGGGGCAGGTCATGAGGGCCGCCTACGCCGAGGCCTTCGAGAAGGTCACGGGGGAACCGCTGGTTTACCTGACCTCGGCGGCGGGCCGCACGGACTCCGAGATGTTCTTCGAGTTCTGCGCTCGCAACTACGTTGAGCTGGAGCCCGACACCGAGGTCCTGGGCGACTTCCTCGCCGCTCTGGAGGCCTCCTTCGGCGCCCGTCACGAACAGCTCCTGGCCAAGGGGCGGGTCATGCCCGGTGCGGCCGCCTCCCTGGCCGCCGTGGCCGCGCTGCCGGACACCATGCAGACCGTGGTCAGCGGAAGCACCCGGACCAACGCCACGGCCAAGCTGGTGGCCTTCGGACTGGACACCCACCTCAACCTCGCCGTGGGCGGGTTCGGCTCGGTCAACTACCCCAAGTCCAGCCTGATCCAGTCCATCAGGCTGCACGCCGCCGGTGAGGGCGGCCGCGCCTTCTCGGAGGAGGAGACGGTGTTCGTCACCGGCTCGGCCCCGGACGTGCGCGCGGCGCTGATCGGCGGCGCGATCCCGATCGCGGTGCTCAACGGTTCCACGACCGAAGGGCAGCTGCGGGAGGCCGGGGCGCAGATCGTGCTGCCGGACCTGAGCGATCCCAGAGCGGTGATGACGGCCGTGCACCAGGCCACGACACGGTGATCGCGCCGGGCACACGGGTGTTCCGGCATGCGCCGCAATCCAGGTCTTACAGTGCGTAACTGGGCTGTAACGGTGTTGGTCCTGTTCTCAGGCGCGAAAAGCAGTAGCCTGGGGTCCGTCCCCACTCCGTGGGGGCAGAGGCCGGGACAACGACGTCCCGACCTCGTTTGACGCCACCTGTGCGCACAGGTACCAACCCAACCAACACCCTCGTGGGATCCTTGCGGCCCAAGGCCTCACGAGAATTCACAAGTCAGCCACAGAAGTTCACAGGTCGCCTGACGAGCCACACACGTCACATGACCGGGTGTCCTCAACTGCGCTCGTGCGACGTTGCTCACAAAGGAGTGAGAGATCCCTATGTCCGGGCAATCCGACGTCATTCTCCAGAAGCTGCTCAATGACGCGGCCTCCCGGTGGAGTCCGGGGGACCGACTGAGCCCCGAGGCCGCCGACGCGGTCCGCGCCTTCCTCCCCCTCTACTACCGCCACACGGATCCCGAGGAGATCAGCGGGCGCAGCCCCGAGCAGATCTGCGGGACCGCCGAGGCCCACCGCTCCTTCGGCGCCGAACGGGCACCGGGACGGGCGAAGGTCCGCGTCCACACGCCGACCCTCGAACACGACGGCTGGGAACAGCAGACCAGCATCGTCGAGATCGTCACGGACAACGCCCCGTTCCTGGTCTCCTCCGTGACCATGGCCCTCAGCGACCTGGGCGCCGGGGTACGGCTGATCATCCACCCGCAGATGACCGTCGGACGCGACCTGTCCGGCAACCTGGTCCAGGTCGACCCGGAGATCGGCGGCGACGGCCTGCTGCCCATCGACGAGTCGTGGATGCACATCGAGATCGACCGGCAGAGCGACCCCGAGCGGGTCAAGGAGATCAGCACCCGGCTGGAGCGTGTCCTCAGCGACGTCCGCTACGCCGACGAGGACTCCGCCAAGATGAGCGACCGGGTCATCCGGATCGCCGACGAGCTCTCCGCATACCCGGACCGCCTGGTGGCCGGCGGCGTCGACCCCCGCGAGATCGGCGAGAGCGTCGACTTCCTGCGCTGGATCGCCTCGCGCCACTTCACCTTCATGGGCTACCGCGAGTACGCCCTGGTCACCGACGAGAACGGCGACGACTCCCTGCGTCCCGAGCCCGGCACGGGCCTGGGCATCCTGCGCATGGACCCGTCCGCGTCCACCAGGTTCTCCGCGCTGCCCCCCGAGATCCGGGGCAAGGCCCGCGAGCCCTACCTGCTGGTGCTCACCAAGGCCAACTCGCGCGCCACGGTCTACCGGCCCAAGTACCTGGACTACATCAGCGTCAAGAAGTTCGACGCCCAGGGCAACATCGTCGGCGAGCGCCGCTTCCTCGGCCTGTTCTCGTCCCAGGCCAACACCAGCAGCATCGCCCAGATCCCCATCCTGCGCCGCAAGCAGGCCGAGGTCCTGGCCCTGGCCGGGTTCGAGGCCGACAGCTACGACGGCAAGGACCTGATCGAACTCCTGGAGACCTTCCCGCGCGAGGAACTCCTCCAGATCCCCGTGGGCGAGCTCTACAGCATCGTCCGCGGTGTGCTGCGCCTGCGCGACCGCCGGGGCACCAAGCTGTTCATGCGCCGCGACCCCTACGGCGGCCGCTACATGTCCTGCTTCGTGTACATGCCGCGCGACGAGTACAGCACCCAGGTGCGCCTCGACATCCAGGACGTCCTGGCCGACGCCTTCCACGGCGCCACCATGGACCACAACGTGATGATCGGCGCCGCCCCGCTGGCCCGCCTCTACCTGGTGGCCCGGGCCCAGAGCGGACAGACGCTCGCCGACATCGACCAGGTCGAGCTGGAGGAGAAGGTCCGCCAGGCGGCGCGTTCATGGGACGCCGACTTCGACGACGCCCTCGTCGACGAGTTCGGTCCCACGCGCGCCACCACGCTCAAGGAGCGCTACGGCCCCGGTCTCACCGAGGCCTACAAGATCGACAACGACCCCACGGTGGCCGCCAAGGACATCTCCCGGATCGAGGAGCTGCTCCAGCGCACCGACTCCGAGGACCGCCAGGGCGAGTTCTCGGCCAGCCTCCACCAGCCCGAGGGCGCCCCAGGGACCTGGCGCTTCCGCCTGGCCCGGATCGGTGAGCCCATCTCGCTGTCCCACGTCCTGCCGGTCCTGGAGCACCTGGGCGTCGAGGTCGTGGACGAGCTGCCCTACGACATCACCGTCGGCGGGGTGGGCCGGGTCTGGATCTACGACTTCGGACTGGGCCCGTTGGAGGCCTCCGACCTCTCTCCGAGCCGTCTGAAGAGCCTCTTCGAGGACGCCTTCGACGCCTCCTGGCGCGACCTCGGGGAGTCCGACCGCTTCAACGCCCTGGTCGTGCGCGCCGGACTCGACTGGCGCCAGCTCACCGTGCTGCGCGCCTACGCCAAGTACCTGCGTCAGACCGGATCGACCTTCACCCCCGACTACCTGGCCGACGTCCTCGTCGCCAATGTCGGGATCGCCAACCTGCTGGTGGAGCTCTTCGAGGCCCGCTTCGACCCCGACCAGCCCGACGAGGGCCGCACCGAGCGCGGCAACGTGCTCGTCGGCAAGATCGAGGGCGAGCTGGACGGCGTGGCCAGCCTGGACCACGACCGCATCCTGCGTTCGTTCCTGGCGGTCATTCAGGCCACCCTGCGCACCAACCACTACCAGGGCGGCTCCGAGGGGCGCCCCTACCTGGTGCTCAAGCTCAACCCGCAGGAGATCCCGGACCTGCCCCACCCGCGGCCCCGGTTCGAGATGTACGTGTACTCGCCGCGCGTCGAGGGCGTCCACCTGCGCTTCGGCTCCGTCGCCCGTGGCGGTCTGCGCTGGTCGGACCGGTTCGAGGACTTCCGTACGGAGATCCTCGGCCTGGTCAAGGCGCAGATGGTGAAGAACTCCGTCATCGTGCCGAGCGGCGCCAAGGGCGGGTTCGTCTGCAAGCGTCTGCCCTCCGGCGGTGGCCGTGAGGAGGTCATGGCCGAGGTCGTGTCCTGCTACAAGCAGTTCATCAGCGGCCTGCTGGACGTCACCGACAACCTCGTCGACGGCCAGGTCGTGCACCCCGAGCGCACCGTCCTGCACGACGGCGACGACTCCTACCTGGTGGTCGCCGCAGACAAGGGCACCGCGACCTTCTCCGACACCGCCAACGCGATCTCCATCGAACGCGGCTTCTGGCTGGGCGACGCCTTCGCCAGCGGCGGCTCGGTGGGCTACGACCACAAGGCCATGGGCATCACCGCCCGTGGCGCGTGGGAGTCGGTGAAGTACAACTTCCGCGAGATGGGCGTCAACGTCCAGGAGGAGCCCTTCAGCGTCGTCGGGATCGGCGACATGTCCGGTGACGTGTTCGGCAACGGGATGCTGCTGTCCCGCAAGATCAAGCTGGTGGCCGCCTTCGACCACCGGCACGTCTTCCTCGACCCCGACCCGGACCCGGCCACCTCCTGGGCCGAGCGCGAGCGCGTGTTCCGCCTGCCGCGCAGCACCTGGGAGAGCTACGACACGTCGTTGATCTCCGAGGGCGGCGGCGTGCACCCGCGCACCGCCAAGTCCGTCCCGATCACCCCGCAGGTGCGTGAGGTCCTCGGGATCGACGAGGACGTCACGGCGCTCACCCCGGACGAGCTCATCCGGTGCGTGCTCACGTCGCCGGTGGACCTGCTCTGGAACGGCGGTATCGGCACCTACGTCAAGGCCAGCGGCCAGACCCACGCGGACGTCGGCGACAAGGCCAACGACCAGGTGCGGGTGGACGCCACCGAGCTGCGCGTGAAGGTGGTCGGCGAGGGCGGCAACCTGGGCCTGACCCAGCCCGCACGCATCGAGTTCGCCCGCGACGGCGGCCGGGTCAACAGTGACTTCATCGACAACTCCGCCGGTGTGGACACCTCCGACCACGAGGTCAACATCAAGATCATGCTGGACCGCGAGGTGCGCTCCGGCGAGATGGCCAAGGCCGACCGTGACCAGCTGTTCATCGACATGACCGACGAGGTCGCGTCGCTGGTCCTGGACAACAACTACTCCCAGAACGCCGTGCTGGCCGCCGCGCGCAAGCAGACCCACGAGATGCTGCACGTCCACGGCCGCTACATGCGCCACCTGGAGCGCACCAAGGTCCTCAAGCGCAAGCAGGAGGACCTGCCCTCCGACAAGGCGATCGCCGAGCGGCGCGCCCAGGGCAAGGGGCTGACCGGCCCCGAGTTCGCCACGCTGCTCTCGTACACCAAGATCAGCCTCAAGGAGCAGATCGGACTGTCCGACCTGGCCGACGACCCGTACCTGGCGTCGACCCTGACGAACTACTTCCCGACCCCGCTGCGGCTGGAGCGCTTCGCAGCCGGTGTGCGGTCGCACCCGCTGCGCCGGGAGATCATCGTCAACCAGGTGACCAACCAGATGGTCAACCGGTCGGGCACGACCTTCGCGTTCCGCCTCAACGAGGAGCTGGGCTCCAGCGCCGCCGACATCACCCGGGCCTACCTGGTCACCCAGGAGATCCTGGGGCTGCGCCAGTACTGGGGCGAGATCGAGGAGCTGGACCACCAGATCTCGGTGGACAGCCAGCTGGTGCTCCTGCTGGAGATCCGCAAGCTGGCCGAGCGGTCCGCCCGGTGGCTGCTGCGCAACCGGACCTTCCCGTTCGACCTCGCCAGCGAGATCGGCTTCTTCGCCGAGGGCGTGGGCGAGGTGCTGCCGCAGCTCAAGGAGCTGTTGCGCGGGCGGGACCTGGAGGCCTTCGAGGAGCGCCGCGACCGGTACACCTCGCTGGGCGTGCCCAGGGGCCTCGCGGAGCGCGTCGCCGTGATGGTCCCGGCCTACTCCACGCTGGACCTGGTGGAGATCGCCAGGCGTACGGGCCAGCCGGTCCGTCAGGTCGCCAGCCTGTACTTCGAGCTGGCCGACCGGTTCAACATCAGCTGGTGGCGTGAGCGGATCATCGACCTGCCCAGGGACGACCGCTGGGGCACGATGGCGCGTTCGGCGCTGCGCGACGACCTGTACTCGGCGCACGCGGACCTCACCAGCCGCGTGCTGGAGTCCGGTGGCGAGGGCTCCAACTCGGAGCTGATCCGCCAGTGGGCCGAGCAGAACGAGTCCTCGGTGCAGCGCGCGGGGATCACGCTCTCGGAGATCCAGGAGAACGAGCGCTTCGACCTCGCCACGCTCTCGGTGGCGCTGAGGTCGATCCGTTCGCTGGTCGACTAGCCGACTGGTTCCACAGGGGGAGGGGCGTCCGGAGCACCGGGCGCCCCTCCTTCTGTCGGGGCGGGCCCTTCGTGAGGGTGACGGTGGCCTCCCCGGCCGGATCCCGCTCCCGCGGATGGGGGCCGCCCTCCCACTGGGACCTACACTGGGTCCCGTGGCAGAACTGGACCCAGCAGAGAAGATCAAGGAACTCGCGGCGACCCTTGCGAGTGTGACCGCCGTGTTGGACCTGGAGGCCATGCAGACCGAGATCGCCGAGCTGCGTGAGCAGTCCGCGGACCCCGAACTGTGGGCCGACCAGGGCAACGCGCAGAAGGTGACGCGCCAGCTTTCGAGTCTGGAGTCCATGGTCAACAAGGTCAACGGCATCGGGCAGCGCCTGGACGACCTCGGGGTGCTCTACGAGCTCGCCGAGGCGGAGGACGACCCCGACACCAAGGCCGAGGCCGACCGTGAGCTGGAGCAGCTCCGCAAGGACATCGGTGAGCTGGAGGTGCGCACGCTCCTCAACGGCCCGCACGACGAGAGCGAAGCGATCGTCACCATCAACTCCCAGGCGGGCGGCGTCGACGCGGCCGACTGGGCGCAGATGCTCCAGCGCATGTACCTGCGCTGGGCGGAGCGGCACGGCTACCCCACGGAGGTCTACGAGACCTCCTACGCGGAGGAGGCGGGCATCAAGTCCACCTCGTTCGCGGTCAAGTCCGCCTTCGCCTACGGCACCCTGCGCGGAGAGCACGGCACCCACCGGCTGGTGCGCATCTCGCCGTTCGACAACCAGAACCGGCGCCAGACGTCGTTCGCGGGTGTGGACGTGGTCCCGATGGTCGAGCAGAGCGACCACATCGAGATCGACGAGACGGAACTGCGCGTGGACGTGTACCGCTCCAGCGGCCCCGGCGGCCAGGGCGTCAACACCACCGACTCCGCCGTGCGCATCACCCACATGCCCACCGGGATCGTGGTCTCCTGCCAGAACGAGCGCTCGCAGTTGCAGAACAAGGCGACCGCGATGTCGATGCTCCAGGCCAAGCTCCTGGCCCGCAAGCGCCAGGAGGAGCAGGCCGCGCTGGACGAGATCCGCGGTGACTCGGTGAGCAGCTGGGGCACCCAGATGCGCAACTACGTCCTGCACCCGTACCAGAGCGTGAAGGACGTCCGCACCGGTGCCGAGACCGGCAACACCTCCGGTGTCCTCGACGGCGAGATCGACGCGTTCATCGACGCCGAGATCCGGTGGATGCGCAGCCGCGAGAAGAACGAGCAGAGCTGACCCGTGGCGTCCCCGCCCGAGGGGCGGGGACACGCCCGGTCGCGCGCACGAACCAGAGACGGTGAACCCGCCTCGTAGCCCAACGGTGACGCGCACGACCCCGCAGTTTTACCGAAACTGCTATATGTGAACGTTATCATCGGTTGACACCTCCGATATGCTCGTGGCTGTTGTCCGATAGTGCTCTGATCTCCACAGATCTCTCGGGTGCGACAGGACCTGGACAATCCGGGCTCCTGCCCCCTCTAAACTGTCGGTGGCCATGCGGCCGGTACCATCCCGCGCGGAGCTCAGTCCGCCGGGTGCCCATACCTTCGAGAGCCTTGTGATGCGCCTGTGATCCACTTCGATAACGTCACCAAGCTGTACCCGACTCAGAAGCGCCCCGCGCTCGACGGTGTTTCCATCGACGTGGACAAGAGCGAGTTCGTCTTCCTGGTCGGCCCGTCCGGCTCCGGCAAGTCGACCTTCCTCAGGCTGGTGCTCAAGGAGGAGAAGCCCAACGAGGGACGGGTGCACGTCGCGGGCAAGGACCTCGCGCGCCTGTCCAACTGGAAGGTTCCGCACCTGCGCCGCCGCATCGGCTGCGTCTTCCAGGACTTCCGCCTGCTGCCGAACAAGAACGTCTTCGAGAACGTCGCGTTCGCGCTGGAGGTCATCGGCAAGCCTCGGCGGTTCATCAAGAAGGTCGTCCCCGAGGTCGTCGAGCTCGTGGGCCTCGAGGGCAAGGCCGGGCGCATGCCCGGGGAGCTCTCCGGTGGTGAGCAGCAGCGCGTGGCCATCGCCCGCGCCTTCGTCAACCGCCCGCAGATCCTGCTGGCCGACGAGCCCACCGGAAACATCGACCCGGCGACCTCCATCGGCATCATGAAGGTGCTGGACCGAATCAACCGCACGGGCACGACCGTCGTCATGGCGACGCACGACGCCGCCATCGTCGACTCGATGCGCAAGCGCGTGATCGAGCTTGAAGAGGGCTTGGTGGTGCGCGACCAGACGCGCGGCGTCTACGGCCAGGCGTACTGACCCCTGGCACGCTCGTCGCCGGGCGGTCGGCGACCGCGAGACAACCGGCACGGCGAAGCCCCGAAGGATGGACCTTTAACAGATCATGCGAGCACAATTCGTTCTCTCCGAGACGTGGATCGGCCTACGTCGCAACCTGACGATGACCATCGCGGTCATCACGACCGTGGCCATCTCCCTCGCCTTGTTCGGTGCCGGTCTGCTGGTCAACCAGCAGGTTTCCGAGATGCGCAACTACTGGGACCAGCGGATCACGCTGACCATCTACATGTGCAACGACATCTCGCCGACCTCGGCCTGCCAGGAGAACGGCGCGGCGACCGAGGAGGACCGTGAGGCACTCGAAGCGCAGCTGAACTCGCTGCCCGAGGTCGACGACTTCCGGTACCTCACCGCCGCCGAGGCCTGGGCCGACTTCCAGGAGCGCATCGGCTCCTCCAACGAGGCCCTCGCCGAGGCCGCGCAGGAGGGTGACATCCCGGAGAACTACCGGGTGCAGCTCACCAACCCCGACAACTACGACACCGTTCGCGCGGCCGTCGACGGGGCCGCCGGTGTCGACTCCGTCTCCAACGACCAGCGCGTCCTCGAACAGTTCTTCGGGCTGCTCGACGGTCTCAAGTGGGCCGCTCTGGTGGTCGCCGGCGTCCAGCTGGCCGCCGCCGCGCTGCTGATCGGCAACACCATCCGGCTGTCGGCCTACAGCCGTCGCCGGGAGACCGGCATCATGCGCCTGGTCGGTGCGTCGAACTTCTACATCCAGCTGCCCTTCCTCCTGGAAGGCGCCATCGCCGGTCTCATCGGTGGTGTCATCGCATCCGGGTTCATCGTGGCCACCAGGTACACGCTGCTCACCCAGATCGAGGAGTGGTTCCAGTTCGACGTGGCGCTGGGCACGGGCTCCCTGCTGTACGTCATCGGTGTTTCGATGATCCTCGGTGTGCTCCTGTGCACCGTGACCTCGTTCCTCACCCTGCGCCGCTACCTGAAGGTCTGACTGGTCACCCGCCAGTCGGGCGGGCGCCGGGTACCGGGGGGCCACACGAAGTGGCCCCCCGGACGCATGAAGGGATACAACCGTGGCCAAGGAAACCGGGCGGAAACTGATCGCCCAGAACCGCCGGGCCCGGCACGAGTACCACCTCGACGAGACCTACGAGGCGGGGCTGGTCCTGACCGGCACCGAGGTGAAGTCCCTGCGAGAGGGGCGCGCCTCCCTCGTGGACGGCTTCGCGCACATCCACGACGGTGAGGTGTGGCTCGAGGGCGTGCACATCCCCGAGTACTCACAGGGCACGTGGACCAACCACTCCGCCCGCAGATCACGTAAGCTACTCCTGCACCGCGAGCAGATCTCCCGGCTGATCGGCAAGACCCGGGAACCCGGGCGCACGCTGATCCCGCTGTCCCTGTACTTCAGTGACGGTCGGGCCAAGGTGGAGATCGCTCTGGCTCGCGGTAAGCGTGAGTACGACAAGCGCCATGCGATCGCCGAGCGTGAGGCCAAGCGCGACATGGAGCGCGCCCTTCGCCGTCGGCGTTGAGCTGTCCCACACAGAGGCGCCTGAAAGGAACACACAAGGTGTCCCCCCGTCCCCTCGGCCGCAGGATCGCGGCCGCCAGCAGTGGCCTGATCATCGCCCTGAGTCTCGCGGCGTGCACGACCCACCCCAGTCCCGAGGTGGCAGTCAGGTCCTTCCTGCTTGCCTGGCAGGACGGGAACCACGCCGAGGCCGCCCGTCACACCACCGGTGACCCGGAGGAGGTCGAGCGGGCGCTGACCGACGTCCACGACCAGCTCGACCTCGCCTCCGTCCGGTTCGACCTCGGCCGGATCTCCACGGAGGGAGAATCCGCGAACGCCGAGTTCGGCGTCACCGCGGACCTCGGCATCGGCGACCCGGTGTGGAACTACACCGGGCAGATGTCCCTGACCAACGGTCCCACCGGCTGGCTCATCGACTGGTCTCCGAGCGTCATCCACCCCGACCTCAGCGAGGGCGAGAGGCTGGCCGTCAGCTACGAGATCGAGGACCGCGGCCAGATCCTCGACCGGTCCGGAGAACCCCTCGTCTCCGCGGACAGCGTCACCGCCTTCGGTGTGCTGCCCGCCGACATGGAGGACAAGGAGGCGGGCGTCACCGAGCTCGCCGAACTCCTCGACGAGGACCCCGACCCGCTGCTCAACCGGGTGCGCTCCGCGCCGCCGGAGCAGTTCCAGCCGCTGGTGCTCATGCGCGACGCGGACAGCGCCCTCCTGCGCGAGGCCGGGAGCATCTCCGGCGTCCAGACCCAGGAGGTCGAGGTCAACCTGTCGCCGCGCGCGGCCCCCTTCGTCCTCGGAGAGGTCGCGGGGACCTCGGAGCACCGGGTCTCCTCCCGTGTGGCCGGGTCCTACCAGGCGGGCGACACCGTGGGCCTGAGCGGCCTCCAGAACATCTTCCAGCAGGAGTTGGCCGGAACCGCCACCACCCAGGTGGTCAGCCTGGGCGAGGACGGCGACCAGACCGACGTCCTGGAGTCCTGGGAGGGCGTGCGCAGCGGCGGCATCGAGACCACCCTGGACCTGGCCACCCAGCAGGCCGCGCAGAACGCGACCGAGGCGATGCCGGGCGACGGGTACGTCGTGGCGGTCGACACCACCAACGGTGAGGTCCTGGCCGCCGCGAACGCCTCCGACAGTGCCGCGGACGACGCGGCCTTCACCGGCTCCTACGCTCCGGGCGGCATCTTCACCATGGTGTCGGCCCTGGCCGCCCTGGAGTCCGGTGCGGTCACCGCGGACAGCGCCATGCCCTGCGGGTTCCAGTCCGAGGTCGGTGACCAGGTGTTCACCAACCCCAGCAACGGCTTCCTCGCGGAGAACCCCACGCTGGTCCGCAACATGACCTACATGTGCACCGTCGGGTTCGTCGACGTCGCGCCCGAGGTCGGCGCCGACGCGCTCGCCGAGGCCGCCGGACAGCTCGGGCTGGGAGGCGACTGGCAGCTGCCGCTGCCCGTCTCCCCGGGCACCGTGGAGATCGCCGACGGGGACGCCGAACTGGCGTCCGCGATGATCGGCGACCACGGGGTCCAGGTGAGCCCGCTCTCCATGGCCCTGGCCGCGGGAGCCGTCGCGGACGGCTCCTGGCACGGACCGACCCTCGTCCGCGAGGAGGGCCCCAGCCCGGCCAACGCCAACGAGCTCTCCGAGTCCCACCTCGAGGTGGTGCGGGAGGGGCTGCGGGATGCGGTCACCATCCGCATGCCCGAGGTGAACGTCGGGGAGGAGCAGGTGTACGGCCAGGCGGCCCGCGTCGAACAGGACGACACCGCGCTGCACTGGTTCGTGGGCTACCAGGGGGACGTCGCCTTCGCGGTGCTCGCCGAGGTCGACCCGGAGATGAGCCAGTGGCAGCAGTACGCCGTCACCGCCGCGACCAGCTTCCTCAACGGGCTGGCCAACGGAGTCCCCGAGACCGAGGGCGTCCCCGGCACCGAGGAGACCCTCCCACCCGCGGTCCCCGGCACTGAGGGCCAGGGCGTCGAGGGCGAGGGACTCGAGGGCCAGGGCGTCGGGACCGACCTCAGCGGAAACTGAGGAGCGCGGCCGACCAGGAAAACGAGGACGCCGCCGGAGCAACCCACGGGTGCCCCGGCGGCGTCTTTCCTTGTGACTGGTACCGCGACAGCGGGCAGCGGGCCAGCGTGAGGACAGGACCTCGTCTCGGGGGAGGGCCCTGTCGCGTTTCAAGGTCGGCCCCGACCCAGGCCGACCGCCCCCGTGAGTGCGTCGACCGCTCTTGCGTCCGCCTCACGGGGGTTTCTCCATGCTTGGGGAATCCACCGGCGTCCCCTGGAATCAGCTTGGTGCCCACACTGTTCAAGAGGTAGAGTGACGATCACGCGAGTGCTCGTTCACTCGCTTGTCGGCCGCCCGGAGCCCTCGGGTGACAGGTGGTCTTGACAACTTCACAGGGGGTGATCGGTTTCGACTTTGGTAGTCGTTCCAGGGGAAGCGGGTCGAGGGTTGTGTTTGTGACCTCGTTAATCCTGCATTCGCATAAATTCAAGTGCCAATTCCAAGCGCACTGAGTTCGCTCTCGCTGCCTAAGCGATTGTGACTCTGTCGGTCCGGGCTCGTCATCGGCTCGGGATCCGGCACCATTTAGATGACTCACCGCTCGGATCAGGCCACGGGGCCTGAGCGGGACATTTTCGTGGCTGGGCCCGTCAGCGATGTGTCTGTACAAGCGCTGGGGCCGAGTAGAACGACACTACAGACTGCACCCGGAGAAGCCCTGGCTCGTTGCTGAAGGACGCGGGTTCGATTCCCGCCACCTCCACGAGAAACGGACCGCTGCTCGGGGGACTTCGTCCTCCTCGCCGCGGTCCGTTCCTGTTTTCGGGGGGACGACCCCCCGAACCCCCCGATGTGCACTCGCTTGCGCTCGTGCCCGGCGCGCCCCTTGGTGCTGGGGCCTTTGGCCTCCGCCCTGCGGGGCGCTTTGTTGTGTCCGGGGTGGGTGGGTGCGCCGTCCCCTTGGTGTGCTCTCGCTCGGGCTCGTGCCCGGCGTGCCCTGTGGTGTGGAGGTCTTTGGTCTCCGCCCTGCGGGGCGCTTCGTTGTGTCAGGGATGCCGTATGGCTACGTAGGTTGCGATCCTAACTAGGTAGGTCTATCGTCTAGATAGATCAACTGATGGAGGAGGCCCCCATGTCCCCAGATCTCACCGCTCCCGTCTTCTCTCCGGCGGCGCTGGTGGTCGCGGCCCTCGTCTTCGCCTACCTGCTCCTGGTCGAGCCCCTGTGGGGCAGGCGCATGTTCGAGGTCCTCAAGCGGGACCGGGACACCGATCCGGGCCTGTACGTGCGGTTCTTCGGTACCGGGATGGCGGTCTTCTGGGGGATGACCGGGCTCACGGCGCTGACCGTCCTGCTCTCGCCCGGAGCGGAGTGGGCCCACCTGGGGCTGCACGGGGACGTCGACTGGGGGACCGTGGCCGGGATGTTCGTCGGCTTCGCGGTCGCGGCGGTGATGGTCACACTGCTCGCCCGCTGGAAGGCGATGCCCGTGTCCCCGACGCTGGACCCCATGCTGCCGCGCACCACGCGTGAACGCTGGTGCGCTGTCGGCGCCTCGGTCACGGCCGGGGTGTGCGAGGAGATCATCTTCCGAGGACTGCTCATCGCCGTCGGAGTCTCGCTGGGACTCCCGCTGTACGTCGCGGCGGGAGCGGCTCTGGTGGTCTTCACCCTCGCGCACCTCTACCAGGGCGCGAAGGACATGCTCCTCGTCGGCCTGCTGGGATGCGCGCTCACCTACCTGTACCTGAGCACCGGCAGCCTGATCGTGCCGATCCTCGTGCACGTTTTGGTCGACCTGCGCGCCCTGCTGCTCACCCCGAGGCCCGCGACCGGGAGGTCCGGGCAGTTCACCCCCGCGGCCTGAAGGAGAACGGATGGATCGTCGATCGAGCTGGCTGAAGGGGGTCCTCGACCTCCTGGTACTGGCCGGACTCACGGAGGGCGAGAGCTACGGCTACGCCCTCGCCGCCCAGCTGGACGAGGCCGGGTTCGGCCGGATCAAGGGCGGGACCCTGTATCCGGTGCTGAACCGGCTGGAGGAGGCGGGACTGGTCGTCGCGGAGTTCCGCGCGGCCGAGAAGGGGCCGGGACGGCGCTACTACCAACTGACCGACCAGGGCCGTGCGGTCCTGGCCGAACAGGGCGCCGCCTGGCTGGAGTTCGACGCGTCGGTGCGTGAGGTGCTGAGGAAGGGCGGAACCACGTGAGTTACCTCGAAGAGCTGGAGTCCCTGCTGCGGGCCCGTGGCGTCGCTGGGGAGCGGGTTCGGGAGACGGTGGACGACCTCGCGGCGTTCGTCGCCGAGAGCGGTGTCGACCCGGAGGAGGAGTTCGGTCCGGTCTCCGAGTTCGCTGACGACCTCAGGGGACAGGACGGCGAGGCCGGGCCGGAGTCGCTGGTGTGGGGCGCGGACTCCTTCGTGGCCCAGGGGCGGATGAACGAGCTGGGCGCCCAGGGCTGGGAGATCGACCGGCTGGACCGGCAGGGCCGGTTCGTGAGCCACCGGGACGAGCCCCCGCAGGCGTGGGAGTACCGGCAGGAGTCGGCGCTCGGGCGCGGGGGCCGGGAGCGGTTGGCGCGGCAGCTGGCCCCGGAGGGCTGGGAGCCGTGCGGCCACTACCTGACCCACGCCTACTTCAAGCGGGCACGGGCCGCGGTGGTCGGACCGGAGGCCGCCGTGGAGGGGCGCCCCGAGCCCTCGGGGAAGCGGTTCTCCTGGGGCGTGCCGGGGGTGCTGGTGACCGGGTTCTTCCTGGTGGTCCTCGTGGTCTCACTGTTCAGACTGGGGCGGACCCTGTGGGAGGGGGACGCGGCCGACCGGGTGGCGACCCTTCTGGGCGCGGTGGTGGGCGGCGCGGTGGGCCTGGCGGCCATGACCGTCGTGGTCTGGCTCGTGTTCAGGCTTCTGGCGAGGATCAGGAACCGCTGACAGCGCGCCGGTGGATCACCGGACTTCGGTCAGAGAACCGAAGTGGTTTCGGGTGTCCCTCACGAGGGAGGCGAGCAGGGTCTCGGTGAGGGGCCTTCCCAGCTGTACCGCACTGTCCAGGCCCTTCCACGGGGCGAAGGCGAAGGACCACACGAGCTTGCTGCCGTTGTCGAAGGGGAGCACGTGGTAGTCCTCGGCGAAGGCGCTGAAGAGGGGGAGGGTGGCCTCGGTGGCGTGGAATGACTTGCGCCGCTCCGTGTCGTCCCAGCGGAAGAACTCCTCCCGCATCCGGTACGTGCCGAGCACGCTGGCCTCGCGGACGGCGCCCACGCCGTAGGGCGGTTCGGAGACGTAGGTGACCTCGGGCAGGGCTCGGCACCAGGACAGCGGCCGGGACGAGGTCAGTCCCGCCCAGACCTCGTCGGGGGAGGCGGCCAGTTCCAGGCCCACCCGCCAGCGCATGGGCGCGGTCTCGAAGAAGGTCTCGTCGACGGGGTCGAGCCCGTAGCGGAAGGCGGTCACGAGAGGTCCTTTGCGTCCGGGGTCACCTGTGGCGAAGGTACCAAGCCCTCGGGAAACGCCGGACGGGGGCGGTACCCGTCGGCATCGCCCCCGTCGTGTCCCGCGGCCTACTCCTTGGTGGCCCCCACGAGCCACGCCACCTTGTGGGCGGTCAGCGACACACTGCCGCTGTTGCCCAGGTGGACCCCGAAGGAGGCGATGAACGCGAAGTCGTGTTCGCGCCGTTCGCAGATCACGTCCTCGACCGCGTGGACGGAGGACGGATTGTGCACCCGCAGGCAGAGCGCGGGCTCGTCCTTCACCTCCGCCTGGACCTCGTAGCGGGTCAGCTCGCTGGCGAGCTTGCCGAGGTGTTCGCGTTCCTCGGAGGGCACGCGGGTCGGCTGCTGGTCGTTGGCCTGTCTCGACTGAGCCATGGTGGTTCCTTTCGTGTCAGGCACGGTGCTTTCCTCGACGCCCTGTCCGTAATTGTCGCTCAGGGTCAAGTTACTAATCCGTACCGTGCTCACGACACGCCGTTAGAACACCGAAGTGTCCGATTTCCAGGCGCCACGGTACATCACCGAGGAGACCGAGAGGTCCTCGTCGAGGACGAGGAGATCGGCGTGGCCCCCGACCTCGATCCGGCCCGTGTCGGCCAGGCCCAGCGCCGCGGCCGGGACCGAGGAGGCCGACCGGATCGCGTCCGCGACGGGCACTCCCAGGGCCACCGCGTTGCGCACCGCCTGGGGGAGCACGATCGTGCTGGAGGCGATCGCGCCGTTCTCCACCAGTCTCGCCTCACCGTCCAGGACCCTGACCCGGAGGTCGCCCAGGGTGTACTCGCCGTCCCCCAGACCGGTCGCCGACATCGCGTCGGTCACCAGGGAGACGCGCTCGGGCCCCGCCGAGTCGAACACCAGACCGGCCGCGCCCGGGTGGACGTGCACGTTGTCCAGGATCAGTTCCACCGTCACCCGCTCGTCGCCCAGGACCGCGGCGATCGGACCGGGGTCGCGGTGGTTCAGCGGCCGCATCGCGTTGTAGACGTGCGTGGCCACGGTCGCCCCCGCGTCGATCGCGGCGAGGGTCTGCTCGTAGCTGGCCTCCGTGTGCCCCACGGCGGCCACCACACCGGCGGAGCGGGCCGCGCGGATCAGGTCCAGTGCTCCGGGCAGCTCCGGGGCCACCGTGATCATCCGGACGTGGCCGCGTCCGGCGGTCAGCCAGGCGTCGAACTCCTTGATGTCGGGGTCGCGCAACAGGTCCGGGTCGTGCGCCCCGCACTTGGAGCGCGCGATGAAGGGGCCCTCCAGGTAGATCCCGGCCAGCTCGCCCGCGTCGCACAGGTCCGCCAGGGCGGAGACCTGGCGCAGTGTGTTCTCGGGGGTGGCCGCGACCAGACCGCCGACCACGGAGGTCACACCGGACCTGCGGTTGAAGGCGACGATCTCCCGCACGCCCTCCGGGTCGGCCTCGGGGAAGGCGTGCCCCGCGCCGCCGTGGATGTGGGTGTCGACCAGCCCCGGTGCGACCAGCCGTCCGCCGACGTCGTGTCGTTCACCCGGGCCGGGCTCGCCGGTGCCGAGCTCGCTGACCCGGCCGTCCTCGATCCGGATCCACCCGTCGTGGGTGCCGTCGGCCGTGACGACGCGCGCGCCGGTCAGCGTGAGGGGTGTCTGGGCCATGTCTGGGTCTCTCCCTGTGTCTGGGGGGTACCGCCGTGGGGCGGAGGGTCGGGCGCTGTGTCGTAAATTACATTTCCGTGAACGGGGGGTTGGCAGGGGGCCGTGCGCGCCCCCGGCCCGTCACGTATCCCCAGCGGAGCAGGCTGATCCCGCTCCCTGGGACGGTTGTCCGCGAGGTGGACCGGCCCGCGCGGAGCCCGACACCCCCGAAGGAGGGGTGGCGGCACGCATTGACGATAGCGGCCGACGCGCCTCATGATGGAGCCATGTCCGCCGGTGAGCTGCTTGTCCAGCGCCTGCATGTCGATCTGCGACAGCAGGCGAGCGCGCTCTGTCGTAGCTAGCGCCTTGCGGGGCCCCGCCCCGTCACGGTTCTGAACCGTGCCCCCGTGCCCTTACGCAGACACCGGACGCTCATGACTCCCACCTGGGTCCCGGACCATCTCTCCCGGTCCGTGTGAGCACCCCCGACTGGACCGCCGCACACGAGCCCCGGACGACGACGTCCCGCTCGGTCGAGGTCCACGAGGAACAGCGGTTTCCCTCCGGTGTCTTCCGATCACCGCCCCCCGCGTTCCTTCCGGTCGATCCGGCTCGTTCTGACCGAACCCAGGAGTTCTCCGCAATGACTCGCTTCACTGTGCTCGTCGCCGCCCCCCAGTCCCATTCCTCCGTGCACACCGCCGCGCTGCGCGCCGCCGCCGAGGTCGCCACCCGCGCCGGGGTCACCTCGACACCCGAGATCATCGACCTGGCCGCCCTCGGCCAGGACCTGCTCGCCGAGGCCGCCGACTCCGTGACCGAGGCCCTCGAACAGGTGCGCCGGAGCGACGTGCTCCTGGTGGCGTCGCCGCAGGTCCACGGCACCTACACGGGTCTGCTCAAGGTCTTCCTGGACCGGCTGCCCGAGCTCGGCCTGGGGCACACCGTCGCGGTCCCGCTGGCCGTCGTCGACGACCTGCGCAACAGCCACGGGATCGAGGAGGACCTGCGCATCCTCCTGGCCGACCTGGGGGCCTGGGTGGCCGAGCCCGGTCTGATCCTGGCCTCCGACGAGACCCACAGCCCCGAGAGCGTCGTGCGCGCCTGGGCCGACGTGGCCGCTCCCGGTCTGCGCCAGGCCGTCTCCGTGGCGGCCTAGGAGCCGTACGCCGGTCGGTCCGGTCCGGGGATGCGAGTGTCCCTGGACCGCGACCCTCGGGGCCCGGCGGCGCCTGGTCCGGCGGGTGCGCCGCGCCTAGGCTGGCCGCATGCTCTCCACGGCACAACTGGCCGTCTTCGCCCCAGCCGCGCTGGCGGTGGCGGCCTCTCCTGGCGCCAACAACCTCCTCGCGTTCCGCAACGGCCTGCTGCGTGGGCCGCGCCCGGTGGTGGTGGCGCTCGTCGGGCGCTTCACGGCGTTCGCCCTCATGCTGGCCCTTTGGGGCCACCAGGGGCGGCCGCGATGGTCGGGGTCCTAGTCGCTGGCGGCGGGGGCCGGTTCGCCGCGCAACCTGCTGGTCTCGGCCTCGGCCTGGGCCACGTTGCCGCGCACCAGGACGACCACGACCAGAGTCAGCGCGAAGCCGCCGATCCGCAGCGCCAGCAGGAGCGGGTCCTCGGGCAGTTGCTCCCCGAACAGCAGCGTGCCGACCACCACCACGAACACGTTGCCCACCACGTTCGACACGGGCGCGGTGATGGAGGCCCGGGAGCGCTGGAGCGAGGTCTGGAAGAGCACGATCCCCACCGCCCAGCCCAGCGCGTACAGGTAGGGGTACGGGGAGAGCAGGGCGGGCACGATCGCGGCCAGGAAGCCGTTGTCGGCGAGCAGTCCGCCCAGCCCCTTGCCCTGGAGTCCGGCGCTGCCCTGCGCGAGCCCGGCCGCGGCGCCCATGGCGGCGGCGGAGACGTACCTGCCCCGGCCGCCCACGAACCCCATCACGGCCACGCACGCCACGACGGTGACCACGCTGACGCCGACCAGCAGCGGGGTGTTCGCGGTGGTCCCGGTCTCGGCGCCGTCCACGGTGGACAGGCCGAGCAGGCCGAGGGCCACCGGCATGACGCCGAGCGCCACGTACTCGCCCCGGGTGATCCGCTCGCCCCGCACCAGGGTGACGACCAGCAGGGTGGTGGCCACACCGGCGGCGAAGGCGGGCTGGGCCACGGACACGGGGGCCAGCCCCAGGGAGACGATCAGTCCCACGCTGCCCAGGGCCGCGAAGGCACATCCGAACACCCATCGCGGGTTACCCAGCAGTACCCTGGCCAGGTGGAGAGGCCGGTTGATCGAGATCGACTCGGAGCCGTGCAGCGCGCGCTGTTCCACGGTCAGTCCGATCGTGTAGACCAGCGCGGAGAGCAGCGCGATCAGGAGTCCGATCACGGTGAGGGGGCCTTTCGGCTCGGTGCCGCCGGACCCGGCGGGGCCAGAAGGTTGACGGCATCCATATAACCAGTTCTAGTCTTGTCTGGCGAGTGATCGCCCCCTGGTCGCTGGACTAGGGGGAACGACGCTCCGGCGCTGAACCAGAACCTGTAACTACCGCGGCGGCGAGAGATGGGGCATGGTGCAGGACCCGGACGAGGACGCCACCCCCGAGCGGCGCGGTCCGGCCGCGCGGTGGGCACCCCGCCCGCCGTACTGGCTCACCGCCGACTTCTGGCGCGACCTCAGCTGGCGCGACCTCGCTGTCTGGCGCCGCCCCGGCTCACGGTTCGAACCCGGCCCGCTCGGACTGCTCGGAGTCATGCTCTCGGCCATGGCCGTCACCCTGCTGCTCCTCCAGACCGGATCCGGCGGGCTCGGTGGTGAGCAGGACGCCGCCGACGATGAGCCCCTTCCGGTACCGGGTCCGCCCGACGGCGAACTGCGCATCATGATGGTGGGCGACTCCGCGACCCAGGGCAGCAGCGGCGACCACACCTGGCGTTACCACCTGTGGTCGCACCTGTCCGGTCAGGGAGTCGAGTTCGACTTCGTCGGCCCCAACGACGACATGTACTCCCTCGACGACGAGGAGCCCGGAGACCTCAGCTACGCGGAGCCCGAGTTCGACACCGACCACGCGGCCCGCTGGGGCGCCACCGCGCAGGAGCTGTCCACCGACATCGCGCAGGTCGCGGCCGAGCACGACCCCCAGTACCTGCTGCTGCTCGCCGGAACCGAGGACATCCTCGCCGGAGGCGGGGCGGACCAGGCGCTCGACGGCGTCGCCGAGACCGTCTCCACCGTGCGGGTCGTGCTCGACGACGCCCGCTTCGTGGTGGGCGAACTCCCCGCCGTGGACGGCACCAGTGACGACCCCGGGGTCAACGCCGAGATCACGCGCTTCAACATGGGTCTTGTCGACCTCGCGCAACAGCTCACCTCCGCCACCTCACCCGTGGTCGTCGCCCAGGTCGCCAGGGAGTACGCGCCGGCCTTCGACAACTGGGACGCGACCCACCCCAACGCGCGCGGGGAGCTCAAGATCGCCGCCGCCTTCGCCGACGCCCTGGCCGCGCCGCTGGGGGTGGGGGAGGAGTACGCGCGTCCTCTTCCCGAGCTCTCCGTCGGACCGCTGACCGCTCCCGAGCCCGAGTACGAGCAGACTGACGACGGCCTGCTGCTGAGCTGGAAGAACGTGCCCGGGGCCACCGACTACCGGGTGGTGCAGCGCCGGGTGGATCCGGACCCGGACGCGGCCGGGGTGATCCCCGCCGACGTCGAGAGCGACGAGGACGACCGCTCCATGCTGGTCGGTTCGCTCTTCAGCGGCGCCCGGTACGAGTTCGTCGTCCACCCGTTCAAGGGACGGGACGAGGGCACCGAGTCCGAACCCCTCCAGGTGCTGTGGGACGCCGAGCCGCCGCCCGCGCCGTCGTGGATCCGCGTGCACGACGGGGGCGCCCTCGTGACATGGGAGGACGTTGCGGAGGCCGGTCACTACGAGGTGTGGATCCGACAGCTGGAGTGCGGGCGGGACGACCTGGACGTCTCCCGTGACCGCCGGGTGTTCACCACCCCGAGGGAACTGGTCGGTCCCCGCCCGGGGAACCCGGCCACCGACGACCAGGAGGTCCCCGACGTCACCGAGCCGGGGGTCGAGGAGCCGGGGCCGACCCCCACGCAACGACCGGAACCGTCCCGGCCCGAACCAGAACCCGGACCGGCCCCCGAACCCTCCGTTCCGGCGGCGCCCGTACCCGGTGTCACCTGCGCGCCCCAGGACGGTCAGGGCCCCGGGAACGGCGACGGCTGGCGCTCGCTCGGCTCCGTCGGCGAGCGTCCGCGCTGGGTGGCGTCGGTGTCCGGCCCCTACGAGATCGTGGTCCGCACCTACCGGGACTACGTGGAGGGCGGCTACTCCGACAGCGTCGTCCTCTCGGAGGGCTGATGCGGTCCGCCGCGCGGCTCCCGGCCCGGGTGCTGCCCTGGTTGGTGGGCGTGGTGGCCGGGGTGCTCGCGCTGGGGCCCGCCCTGGGGCCGGGCTACGTGCTCCGGTACGACATGCTCTTCGTCCCCGACCTCTCACTGTCCGCGGTGCTGGCCGGGGCGGACGGCTTCCCGAGAGCGATCCCGAGCGACGCGGTGGTGGCGGCCCTGTCACTCCTGCTGCCGGGTGACGTGGTGCAGACCCTCGCCCTGCTGGCGGTGTTCGCGGTGGGTGGCGCGGGCGCCTTCCGGCTGTTGGTCCGCCTGGTGTGTGACGGCTCGGCCGCACCCGGGGGCGGCCGGGTGCCGGGTGCGGTACTGGCCGCCGGGGCCGCGGCCGGGGTCCTCTACGTGTGGAACCCGTTCGTGGCCGAGCGCCTGCTGCTCGGGCAGTGGGCGATGCTGCTGGGGTACGCGGGGCTGCCGTGGGTGCTGTGGGCGGTGGTGCGACTGGCGTCGGCCCGACCGGGCGCGGGCCTGGCCGGGGTGGTCTGTTCGTTGGTCCCTGCGGCGATCGGCGGGTTCTCCTCGGTGGTGCTGAGCGCGCTCACCGTCGGACCTCAGGCGCTGGCCGGGCCGCGCCGCCTCCGGAACGCGGGACTGTTCGCGGCGGGCCTGGTCGTGGTGTCGCTGCCGTGGTTGATGCCGTCCCTGACCAGCGGCGCCGTCACCGATCCGGCGGGGGTCGAGGCCTTCGCGGCACGCTCGGACACCCCCTTCGGGGCGGTGGGGTCCCTGCTGTTGCTCGGAGGGGTGTGGAACTCGGGCGCGGTGCCGCCCGGCTACGGCGAACCGGTGACCGCGACGGCCCGGTTGCTGGTGTGCGCGGTGTCCCTGGCGGGCTGGGTCTGGTGGTTGCGGCGGAACCGCCCCGTGGTGGGGGTCGGGCTGTCGGTGTCGGCGGTGGTGGGGTTTGCTGTCGCGCTCCTGGGGGTGTTCGCGCCGGGGCGCGAGCTCCTGGTCGTGCTGATCGACCTCTGGCCGGGGTTCGGTCCGCTCCGGGACGGTCAGCTGTACCTGGCGCCCCTGGCCCTGGTGCAGGCTCTGGGGGCGGGCGCCGCGGTGCTGTGGCTGCTGCGCGCCCTGCCTGTTGGCGAAGGGCGGGACTCACGGGGCCTGCGGGGCCTGCGGGGCCGTGGTGGTCCGGGTGGCGGAGGATCGGTTGGGCGGGCAGCCGAGGAAGGGGACCCCGACCGTGCGGGGGGTGACGGTTCACAGGGCTCGCGGGGCCGTGGTGGTCCGGGTGAAGGGGGCCGGTCCGGACGTGACCTTGGGGGAGCGACTGCCCGGACGGTGACGAGAGAGGGCCACCGTGGTCCCGAGATCCCATTGTGGCGAGTGGTGGGCACGGTGCTGGTGGTGCTGGCGCCCGTGGTGGTGCTGCCGGGCCTGCTGTGGGGAGCGGGAGGACGGCTGGCGCCCGTGAAGTACCCGCGGGAGTGGCTGGCGGCCCAGGAGGCGGTGGCCGCCGACCACCGGCCGGGAGCGGTGCTGGTCCTGCCCTGGAGCGCCTATCGGGGCCTGGAGTGGTCCGGCGAACCGGTGGTCGCGCTCGACCCGGCGACCAAGCTGTTCGACCGGCGCGCGATCTGGAACGACGACCTCAGCGTGGGCACCCCCGACGGCGGCCGGGTCGTGGTGACCGGCGAGGACACGCGGGCCAGGGAGGTCGCGCGCCTGCTCGAACCCGACCCCGCGACCGGCCTGCCCTCGGACCGGTGGTTGTCCGACCCCGACGCACTGGCGGAGCGACTGGGCGGCCTCGGGGTCCGCCACGTGGTCGTCTCGGCACCCGTCGATAACCGGTTCTGGTCTGGTGCGGAGTCCCTGTCCCCGGTGGTCGAGGGTGCGGATCTGACCCTTCTGGAAGTGGATGACCAGCACATCAGTGCGGACAAAGACCCTTTGTCGGGGTTGGAAGTTACCAGCGGGTTAGTTACAGTTGGGGCAATCATCTGGTCTATGGCTAGATCAGGTTCTAGTCTCGGGTTCCAGCGTCCCCAACCACGATCGGAGCGGGGCGCGCGGAAGGAGATCCCCAAGTGATCAAGGTAATCGCCGCCTGCGTGATCGGCGCGGCTCTGGCGGGCGGTGCCACCGTGGTGGCCACCAACCTCGCCACCGAGTCCACCGCGACCGCGGAACCGGTGAACGAAACCCTCTACAACTACGGCGACCGCTAGGCGGCCGTTCTTGCCGAGGTAGGCGGGCGCTCCGCCGCCAGTGGGGCGCCCGCCCCGCCCCCATCACGGTCGCACCCCTCGTGACCGCCCATCCCCAATGACGTCCGGTCGACGGGCCCGTTCGGCGTGCGCTCGGTGCATCCCATGAGTGCTCGCTCAGCGTGCTCGCGCGTGTTCTCCGCGTTCACGCCAGGGTCCGCGCCGGGCACCGCGCGGAAGGAGAGCGTGTGGTCTTCCAGAAGGTCCCAGCCCGGGTGGAGTCCGGCCTCCCCACGGCCACCCCCGCCCAGGCCACCGTTCCCGCACCGGCCAACGCCCCCGAGCCCGCACCCGCGCCCGCCATCGCGCGGGTCGAACCCGCCGACCCCGGCCCCCGCCTCGACGGTGTCCGGATCGTCATGGTCAACTGGCGCGACCCCTGGCAGTCCACCGCGGGCGGCGCGGAGGAGTACGCCTGGCGGATCAGCCGCCACCTGGCCGAACGCGGCGCCATCGTCACCTTCCTGACCAGCCGCGAACCCCACCAGGCCCGGGTCGAGACCAGGGACGGCGTCGTCATCCGCCGCATGGGCGGCAAGTTCACCGTCTACCCCCGCGTCATGGCCTGGCTCGCCCTGTGGAGACGCGAGTACCACCTCGCCTTCGACTGCATGAACGGAATCCCGTTCTTCTCCCGGCTGGTCCTGCGCCGACGCACCAGGGTGGTCAGCGTCGTGCACCATGTCCACGACCTCCAGTTCAACGCCTACTTCCCGGCACCGCTGGCCTGGTTCGGACGCTTCCTGGAGTCCGCCGTGGCCTCCCGCGTCTACCGGAACTGCACCACCGTCACCGTCTCCGAGTCCTCCCGCGCGGCCATGCGCGACAAACTCGGCTGGCGCGCGCCCATAGAGATCGTCCACAACGGCGGCCCGTCCGTCGCCCCTGCCGTAGAGGAGCCCGGAACGGTTCCGGCGCCGACCGCCGACACCGTTCCCGCCCTGGTCAGCCTCGGTCGTCTCGTCGTGCAGAAGCGGGTCTCCCGCGTCGTCGACCTCGTCCGCGCCCTCGACGACACCCACCCCGGACTGCGCGTCCACATCATCGGCCGCGGCCCGGAGGGCGAACACCTCGCCGAGCAGGTCGAGGGGGACGGCCTCCAGGGACGCGTGGACCTGCACGGCTTCCTCTCCGAGGAGGACAAGAACTCCGTCCTGTCCTCCTGCCACCTGCACGTGACCGCCTCCGAGTTCGAGGGCTGGGGCCTCACCGTCATCGAGGCGGCACGGCTCGGCGTGCCCACTGTGGCCTACGATGTGGACGGACTTCGCGATTCGGTCCGCGACGGCGAGACCGGATGGCTCGTCCGCGAGGGCCAGACCCTGGAGGACGTCGTCTCCCGTGCCCTGGCGCAACTGTCCGACCCCCGGCGCTCCCTGGAGGTCCGGCGAGCCTGCCGCTCCTGGGCGTCCCGGTTCACCTGGGAGGCCAGCGGCGCCCGCATGACCCGCCTGGTCGCCGCCGAACTCGGTCTGGACGCCCCCACCCGCACCGCCCCCGGCACCCACCCCGCAGCAGGCAAGAAAGCGAAGATGTGACTTCGGCGGAATCCACCGCCAGGCGCGAACCGGAGGATTCCAGAACACCGACCGCCCCCGGCGGAGTGGACGAGAGGCTGCTGGCGCGGCTCAAGGTCCTCGCGGTGTGTCTGCTCCTGGGAGCACTGGCGGCGAGCATCGACCCCGGCAGGATCGTCAGCGACACCAAGATCGACCTGACGGTCAACCCCCTGGGGTTCATGGAGCGAGCCCTGCACCTCTGGGACGCCTCGTACTTCGGGCAGATCCAGAACCAGGCCTACGGGTACTTCTTCCCCAACGGCCCCTTCCACCTGCTGTTCGATGTGCTCGGCATGCCCGAGTGGCTCATCCAGCGCCTGTGGATGGCGCTGCTGCTCATCGCCGCGTTCGTGGGGGTGTACAAGGTCGCCGAGGCCCTGGGCCTGGGCACCGTCAACACCCGCATCATCGCCGGTGTGGCCTACGCGCTCGCCCCGCGCGTGCTCACCCTGCTGTCGTACAACTCGGCCGAGCTCCAGCCCATGCTGCTCATGCCGTGGATCCTGCTGCCGCTCGTCCTGGGCGCCAGGCACGGGTACCCGCCCGCGCGCATGGCGCTGCTGTCCGGCCTGGCGTTCCTCATGTGCGGCGGCACCAACGCCGCCTCCGAGCTGGCGGTCCTGGTCGTCCCCGGCCTGTACCTGCTCACCAGGGCCGGCGGCCCGCGCAAGTGGCGGCTGATCCTGTGGTGGTCGGGCGCACTCGTGCTCGCGTCGTTCTGGTACGTCGTCCCGCTGCTCATCATGTCGCGGTACGTGTACTCGTTCATGCCCTACACGGAGGACGCCGCCGTCACCACGGGGATCGCCTCCCTGTTCAACTCCCTGCGCGGTACCTCCAACTGGATGGGCTTCCTGCCCGACATGGGCAACACCGCCCTGCCCTCGGGCGCGGAACTCTCCCTGACCCCGTGGCTGGTCGCGGTCACGGCGCTGGTCGCCGGGCTGGGAATGGCCGGGCTCATCAACCGGCGCACCCCCGAGCGCCTCTTCCTCATCAGCTGTCTGCTGGCGGGCACCGTGATCGTCGTCGCGGGCCACACCGGGGCCCTCACCGGCCCCTTCGCGCCGCTCATGCGGGATCTGTTCGACGGTGCCCTGGCGCCCTTCCGCAACGTCCACAAGTTCGACGCGCTCATCCGCCTGCCGATCGTCCTCGGCCTCGCTCACCTGCCCGTCGTGGTCGCCCGGGACTGGGCCGACCGCCGCGACCGCGATCCCGGAGCGGTGGCCGGGGTCCGCCGGACCGTGGCCGGAGCGAGTGCGGCGGTCTTCCTGGTCACGCTCACCCCCATCGCGACCGTCGGCATCGCACCCAGGGGCGGTTTCGAGAAGATCCCGGACCACTGGTACGAGGCCGTGGAGTGGTTGGAGGACCAGGGCGAGGAGCGGGGCATGACCATGGCGCTGCCGGGGTCGGCGCGCGGTGAGTACGAGTGGGGTCGCCCCCTCGACGAACCCATGCAGCCGCTGCTCTCCGGTGCCTGGACCAACCACCAGATCATCCCGTGGGGCTCCTCGGGTGTCTCGCGGATCAACCACGAGATCGACCAGAGGGTCTCCTCCGGGCGCGGCTCCGAAGGGCTGGCGGACACCCTGGCACGGATGGGCGTCACCCACCTGATCGTCCGCAACGACCTCCAACGGGTGGGCAACAACGGCGGCTGGCCCGCCCGCGTCCACCAGTCGCTCAGGAACTCCCCGGGGGTCGCCGAGGCCGCCGAGTTCGGCCCGGTGATCGGCTCGGTCGACCACTCGTCCGCGTCCCAGTGGTTCGACCAGCCCTACCCCTCACTCACGATCTACGAGGTGGAGGGGGCCGCGCCCACGGTCGGCACCGTGCCGTCGGGCGACGCGCTGCGGGTGACCGGCGGCACGGAATCGGTCCTCCACCTGGCCGAGCAGGGCATGGTCAACGACGACCGCCCGATCCTGCTCGGCGACGACCCCGGCGCCGACGCGGTCGCCGCGCAGGACACGATCGTCACCGACACCGTCCGCCGCCGCGAGGTCGTCTACTCCGACGTGCGCCGCAACGTCTCGGCCACCATGACCGAGGACCAGGAGCTGGAGCGCGACGTCCCCGCCCCCGACATCATGGACCCCGCCTGGGAGGAGTACGTCTCCCACGCCGAGGACCTGGGCGTGGCGGGGGTGACCGCGTCCAGCTCCGAGGCCGGTGTGGAGTCCCGGGCCAGCGACCGCGACCCCGGGCACGCCCCCCACGCGGCCCTGGACTCCGACCTCGGCACCGCCTGGCGGTCCAGCGCCTTCGCGGGCGCCCTCGGCCAGTGGATCGAGGTCGAGTTCGAGGAGCCCCGCGACCTCGGCGGGCTGAGCGTGGCCTTCGAGCAGCTCTCCGGCGAACCGCCGCCCTCGCGGGTCACCCTCATCACCGACGAGGGCAGGACCGAGGCGGCCGTGGCCGCCACCGACGAACCCCAGGAGCTGGCGGCGCCGCCCGGGCTCACCACCACGCTCCGGGTGCGGATCGACGAACTGGCCTGGGAACCGGAGTACCGCTTCGGCACCCGGGTGGGGATCTCCATGATCTCCCTGCCCGGCCTGGAGCCCACCCGCACGCTGAGGGTCCCCGGTCCCACCGACGCCGGGACCCTCCTCTTCACCGGGTCGACCGGCACCGCCCCCGGCTGCATGGAGGGGTCGCACGTGTGGGTGTGCAACCCCCGGCTGGAGGTGAGCGGTGAGGACGCCAGCGGACTCGACCGCACCTTCGACCTCTCGGCCGGAGCTGCCGCCGGGCCGCACGCCATCTCCGGGGAGGTGGTCCTCACCGACCCCCGCGAGGCGGAGAACGCCGCGAACCGGGCCGGTGGGTACCCGCTGGTGACCGGTTCCTCCACCGCCGTCAGCCACCCCGCAGCCATGGGCCGGGGCGCGCTCGACGACGACGAGACCACCGTCTGGTATCCGGACCCCGAGGAGAGGGAACCCTGGCTCGACATCGAGCTGGGGGAGCGGACCGCGATCGACCACATGAGGGTCGAGTTCCCCCGGGCCGACAGCGTGATGCGGCCGATCCGCGTCACCGTCGAGGGCGGCGGGACCGTCCGGGAGGGGTGGCTGGACGGCAGCGGCAGGGTCGACTTCGCCGAACTGACCGCCTCCTCCGTGCGGGTGACCTTCGAACGCCCCGAGGGTCAGGCCCTGGAGATCGGCGGCGTCGAGCTTCCGGACGTGCCCGCCGTGGACCCGCTCCCCGAGGGGGACGCCTCCACCACCTGTGGCCTGGGCCCGACCCTGCGCGTCAACGGCGAGCGTGTGGAGACCCGGATCAGCGACGGGACCCTCGCCGACCAGCTCACCGGCCGCCCGCTGCGGTACGAGACCTGCACCGACCTGGACCTGACCGAGGGCGAGAACCGGATCGTGGTCGACCCGGGCAACCGCTACCAGGTGCGTTCGGCCGTGGTGGAGACCAGCGACGGCGCGGCCGGTGGAACCCCCGGGGTCGACATGGCGGCGGTCGACGCGGTGCACACCTGGGGGCCCGGTGAGCGCCGCTTCGACGTGGACGTCGACGAGGACAGCTTCCTGGTGGTCAATGAGAACTTCAACGAGGGCTGGGAGGCCCGGGTCGACGGCGGCGACGGGCCGCTGGAACCGGTCCGGCTCGAGGGTTGGAAGCAGGCCTGGGTGCTGCCCGAGGGCAGCGCGGGCACGGTCACCCTCACCTACGCCCCGGACGCCGTCTACCACCGCGTGCTGGTGGCGGGCGGCGCCCTGGCCGCGCTGCTCGTGGTTCTGGCCCTGTGGCCGCGCCGCTGGCTGCCGGGCGGCAGGCGGTCGACGGCCGCCCAAGGCCCGCATGGTTCGCGCGCCCTGCCCGGCGTGGGGCCCGGCTGGCTGCCCCGACGAGTGGTGCTGCCGTTGGGCCTGGCCTACGGGGTCTGGATCGCGGGCTGGGCCGGTGCGGCCGTGGTCGGGCTGATCCTGCTGACCCTGTGGTGGCTGGCCCGACGGGCCCCGAAACGCCTGCGCCACGCCAAACCCGGCAGGCCGTCCCTGGGAGGTCGGGCACTGCCGTACCTCGCGGGGCCCTGGGTGGTCACGGTGTCCCTGGCCCTGGCCGGACTGGCCATGGCCTCGGGGACGCACCTGGTGGTGAACATGCCCTTCCACGACATCACCGAGACCCTGGGCACGGCGCTGCGCGGCTGGGTTCCGCAGGCGCTGTGCCTGCCCGCGATGGCCCGGCTCGTCCTGGCCCTGGGCCAGCGATGGGACGGGCACGGGCCACCCTTGGCCGATGCCCCCGGGGCTCCGGCCGAGGGTTCCACGGAGACCTCCGGAGGCGGGGACCGGCGGACCGGACCGCCCGAGAACGGGACGGAACCGGAACGGGTGACCGACCGGCTGCCCGAGGCCGGTCACGACGTCGAGGAGGTGCGCGGGTGACGGCCCCCATGAGAACCGGCGCGGAACCGCCCCGGAGCCTGCCCCGGGGCACCCTCCTGGTGGCGGCGGGGACGTTCCTGCTGACCCTCTCCCTGCTGCTGCCGCTGTACGTGCACGACCGCGTCGCCCTGCTCCCGGCCGACGCCACCCTCGGCCTGCGCATGGTCGACGCCGACGCCAGCTACCTGGACACCGCCACCTGGAGCCTGGTTGAGGGCGCCGACCTCGAACGGGACACCCGGGTGGTGGCCTCCGGGCACGGCGCCGACTGGTCGGCGTGGGAGATGACGGTGGACACCTCCTCGTCGGAGCGGGTGCTCGACCACTGGAGCCGCAGGGTCATCGTGGACCGCAGGACTGGTCGGGCGGTCAACTGCTGCGGTGAGCACGTCAACGGCGACCGCGCGGTGCGCCAGGCCGGGCTGGTCCTGTACTGGCCGCCCGGGGCGGCCGAGGGGAACCACTCCTTCTACGACGCCGAGGTGCGCTCGGCCCCCTCGGTCGAGTTCGAGGACGACGACGAGGTCGCCGGGGTGGCCGTGCGCCGATACACCCAGACTGTGGACGCCACCCAGGTCCCCGATTCCGCGCGTGAGGTACCCGCCGCCCTGTTCGATCCCGACGCCGAGGGCACCGTCAGCGCGAACCGCTGGCTCACGGCCGAGCGGACCTTCTGGGTCGAGCCGGTCACCGGCATCGTCGTGAACCTGGAGGAGCGCAGGCACGAGACCTTGCGGCCGCAGAACGGCTCGGGTGAGGTGGACCTGCTCGACACGGAACTGACCCTGTCCGACGGACAGGTCTCCGGCTACGCCGAGCAGGCCCGGGTGCGTTCGCTGCTGCTGCGTGGACTCGACCGCTGGGCGCCCTGGACCCTGGCCCCGATCGGTGCCGTCGCCGTCCTGGTCGGTCTCCTCGGCGCCTGGCGGTCCCGGACCCCGGCCGCCGAGACGGAGACCGAAGCGGCGACCGGAACCGAGGAGCGCTCGCCGGAGGACGCGAAAACCGGGTGACGATCCGGGGGAGCGGAGGGCAGGATCGGTCCGAACCGATCCCCCGGAGGCGCCGTGCCCGACGATCCCCCGAACCCCGCCGCCCCGGCGGCGCGCCGCCTCCGCGCGGCGGCGCTGCTCACCGCCATCCTGCTGTCGTCGATGGGGGACGAGGTGGTGCTGGTCGCGGCCGTGTTCCAGCTCGCCGAGACCGGGAACTCCCTGTGGGTCACCGCTCTGCTGACCGCCCAGATCGGTCCGCTCGTCCTGCTCGCGCCGCTCGCCGGGGCGGTACTGGACCGCTTCGACACCGGCCGTGTCCTGGTCCTGGCCTGCGTGGGGCAGGGCCTGGCCATCCTGCCCGCCGTCTGGTTCCCCCACCCCGGTGTCCTGGTGCTGTGTGTCCTCACGGTCAGCTCCCTGGCTGCCCTTGTCAATCCCGCGATCCTCACCCTTCTGCCCGGCGCCGCCGGGGACCTCTCCCCGGTGCACGCCAACTCGCTGTTCGAGGGGGCCCGGGCCTCGGCCACCGTGCTCGGCCCTCTGGTGGGAGGGGTCCTGGTGGGCCTCTTCGGGATCGTCCCGGCCCTGCTCACGGACTCGGCGAGCTTCTTCGTGGCGGCCGGGACCTTCCTGCTCCTGGGCGTGCGGCGCCCCGCGGCCAGTACCACCGGCACCCTGTGGTCGGGCGCGTTGGACGGTGCCCGCCACGTCCTCCGGGCCCGGCTGTTCCGCGTGCTGATGCCGGTCCTGCTCCTCGCGGTGGTGGCCACGTCCACCACCAACGTGGCCATGGTGTTCGTGACACGGGAGGTGATGGGACACGGGGCCGAGGTCTTCGGGGCGCTCACGGCGGGCTGGGGCGCGGGCCTGCTGTCGGGTGCGTTGGCCGTGTCGGTGCTGCGCCCGGCCCCGACCGGGCGCGGGGTGGCGCTCGCCGCCGCCCTCGTGGGTGCGGCGCTGGCACTGTGGGCCTGGTTCCCGGTGCTGTGGGTGGCGGCAGTGTGCGTGGTGCTGGCCGGTGCGGGCAACTCCGTGTTCAACATCCTGCTCAGGTCGGTGGTCCACCGGCACACACCGGAGTCCCTCCTGGGGCGGGCCCACGCGCTCATGGGCGCGGTGGTCAACGGAGGTTTCGTCGTGGGATTCCTGATCGCCGGATGGTTCGCCGCTGACCACCCCCGGGAACTGCTGGCCGCCGCCGGGTCGGTGGCCCTCCTCGCCGGGCTGGTCGGGGCACTGGTCGTCCGGCTCTCCGGCGCGGAGACCGGGACCGCAGGGACGGACGGGACGGACGGTGATCCCGGGGTCCCGGAAGGGCGGATCGCATAGGATTCCACCCATGTGCGGTCGCTATGCCCAGTCCAGGAACGTGCACCAGCTCCAGCTGGCCTTCGCCCTCCCCGAGGAGGCCCAGGACGGCACGGGGGACCCGCGCGCCTGGCCGCCGCTGGAGGAGCTCGACCCGGACTACAACATCGCGCCGGGCAGCCCGGTGTACGCCGTGCTCGGCCCGCCGCCCCAGGGGGGCACCTCCGGTGAACCGGGGCCGCGCTCCCTGCACACGATGCGCTGGGGCCTTGTTCCCGGCGGCGCCAGGGACCGCAACGTCGGCTACCGCATGATCAACGCGCGCGGCGAGACGGTCGCGGACAGGCCCGCCTTCCGCACCGCCTACCGGCACCGCCGGTGCCTCCTCCCGGCCGACGCCTACTACGAGTGGCAGCTGCTCAACAAGGACGGCACCACCGAGGCCAGCACCTCTCCCGCCACCGACCCACAGCACAAGAGGCGCAAGGCCAAGGCCGCCAAGAAGCCCTTCTCCGTGCACTATTCCGGAGACGAACCGCTCGCCCTGGCCGGGATCTTCGAGCGCTGGCGTGACCCCGAGGTCGACGACCCGAGCGACCCCGACGCCTGGCTGTGGACCTGTGCGGTCATCACCACCGAGGCCGCCCCCGAACTCGCCCACATCCACGAACGCATGCCTGTCGTGGTGCCGCGCGAGGACTGGTCCGTCTGGCTCGACCCCGCCACCGGCGCCGAGGAGCTGGCCCACGTGCTGGACGACTCCCCGGTGGACCGGTTCTCGGTGGACGAGGTCTCCACCGAGGTCAACAGCGTCAAGAACAACGGTCCCCACCTGCTGGAACCGGCCGAGGACTCCGGCCGCGGCGAACCGGAGACACTTTTCTGACCCCGGTGAGGCTGGACAGGGCCGGGGACGGCCTGTGTATGGTGTGCGAGGCCACGGGGGAGTGCTTCCCCGGGCCCTGGACACCGTGATCGAGGTGTCCCGGCACGTTCGACGTGCGCACATGTGAATACGCAACGCGGGAGCTCGCGCCATGGCGGGCTGAGAGGGCGACTCAAGGGTGTCGCCGACCGCAGAACCTGTTCGGGTAATTCCGACGTAGGGAGGCATGCCATGACGGCTATCGACGGTCGTGACGTTTCCACCGCCGACGAGCACCGGGTGACCACAGGTCCCATCATGGGATCTCGCAAGGTCCACGACGAGATCACCACCCCTGAGGGCACCACCCTCCGCGTCCCGCGCCGCCGGGTGGATCTCAGCAACGGCAGCCACTTCGATCTGTACGACACCTCCGGCCCCTACACCGACGACAACGCACGCATCGACGTCCACCAGGGGCTCCCGCGCACCCGCGAGACGTGGGCACTGGACCCCGTCGACGGGGCGACCACCCAGCTGGCCCACGCCAGGGCCGGAACCATCACCCCCGAGATGCGCTTCGTGGCCGCCCGGGAGGGCGCCGACCCCGAGTTCGTCCGCGCCGAGGTCGCCATCGGCCGCGCGGTCATCCCGGTCAACCGCAACCACCCCGAGTCCGAACCCACCATCATCGGCAAGAACTTCCTTGTGAAGATCAACGCCAACATCGGCAACTCCGCCGTCACCTCCTCGGTGCCCGAGGAGGTCGAGAAGATGGTGTGGGCCACACGTTGGGGCGCCGACACCGTGATGGACCTGTCCACCGGCAAGCGCATCCACGAGACCCGCGAACGCATCGTCCGCAACTCACCGGTGCCCATCGGCACCGTCCCGATCTACCAGGCACTGGAGAAGGTCAACGGCGACCCCACGAAGCTGAGCTGGGAGATCTACCGGGAGACCATCATCGAGCAGGCCGAACAGGGCGTGGACTACATGACCGTCCACGCGGGCGTCCTGCTCCGGTACGTGCCGCTGGCCGCCCGCCGCGTCACCGGCATCGTCTCGCGCGGCGGCTCCATCATGGCCGCGTGGTGCCTGGCCCACCACAGGGAGAGCTTCCTCTACACCCACTACGAGGAGCTGTGCGAGATCCTGCGCCGCTACGACGTCACGTTCTCCCTGGGCGACGGCCTGCGCCCCGGCTCCATCGCCGACGCCAACGACGAGGCCCAGTTCGCCGAGCTGCGCACCCTGGGCGAGCTCACCCACATCGCCCGATCGCACGACGTGCAGGTGATGATCGAGGGCCCCGGCCACGTGCCGATGGACAAGATCAGGGAGAACGTGCGCCTGGAGGAGGAGCTGTGTGGTGAGGCGCCGTTCTACACGCTCGGCCCCCTGGCCACGGACGTCGCCCCCGGCTACGACCACATCACCTCCGCGATCGGAGCCGCGCAGATCGGCTGGCACGGCACCGCGATGCTCTGCTACGTGACCCCCAAGGAGCACCTCGGGCTGCCCAACCGCGACGACGTCAAGACCGGCGTCATCACCTACAAGCTCGCCGCCCACGCCGCCGACGTCGCCAAGGGACACCCGGGCGCCCAGGAGTGGGACGACGAACTGTCCAGGGCGCGCTTCGAGTTCCGCTGGCAGGACCAGTTCCACCTGTCCCTGGACCCGGAGACCGCTCAGGCCTTCCACGACGAGACCCTGCCCGCCGAACCGGCCAAGACCGCGCACTTCTGTTCGATGTGCGGGCCCAAGTTCTGCTCGATGAAGATCTCCCAGGACGTGCGCAGGTACGCCGAGGAGAACGGCCTGGACACCGTCGAGGCGATCGAGAAGGGCATGGCCGACAAGTCCGCCGAGTTCGCCGACGGCGGCAACCGCGTCTACCTGCCGCTCGCCGACTAGGGAGCGCCCGTCCCGGGCCCGTCACACCGCAGGGTGTGTCGGGCCCGCCGGCCATCGCCCAGAGTCACAGCAGCACCGGTGGCACCGGCGGTACCACCAGCTTCACACCCACCAGAAGCAACAGGAGCGGCGCCGGGCCCGGCTACTCGGGCTTGTGGGCGCTGGCGACCAGGTGGACGCCGACGTAGTCGTCGGAATCGGCCGCGTGCAGTTCCATCTCGACCAGCCGCGCCATGGACCTGGGATCGCGGGCCAGCATCATCTCGACCGTGGACGCCGACAACACCGTGCGCGGCTTGATCCACTCCAGTTCGAGCCCGGCCTCGGTGACCATCTCCGTGACCTGCTCGGCGGTGAAGCAGCGGGTGATCGAACCGTCCGGCCAGGGCACCAGGAGCACGTCGGCGCTGGGCGCGTGGCTCAGCTCCGGCCAGGCGTCCTGTTCGGCCAGCAGCGCCATGCCCAGGACCACGGAGTCCACGCAGACCAGCACCCGTCCGCCAGGACGCAGCACCCGGGCCACCTCGGACATCGACGACTCGGTGGCCAGGTGCCGGGAGAACACCCGGTTGTCCGCGATCACCCCGTCGAACGACTCGGGGGTGAAGGCGCGCAGGAAGGCGGAGTCGCCCACCACGTGCCGCAGACGACCGCGCGGTGTGGGGCGCGGCACCACGGCCCGGCCGTTCACCAGGGTGAGCGGCCGACGCATGGCCATGTCCACCGAGGGCAGCAGCGTGACGACGTCGTGGCCAGCGGCGACGGCGCGTGGAGTCCCCTGGAAGTCGGGGCTGGACAGGTCGAGCAGCCGGGAGGGCCGCTCGGGGAGCCACCGGCTGATCTGTGCCTCCGCGACCGCCCAGTAGAAGCGCCAGTAGTCCGAGAGCCGGTCCGTGGTGGCGAACTGGGCGGCGGGCGATCGAGGGCGGTCGGAGGCCGGAGTCGAGGACGGTCGCACGTGCACTCCTCTCCATCCTTCAGTGTGTCCTACCCGCACTCTGCCATGCCTCACCTTCACAGACGCGGGCAAACGACAAAGTTCGGGGCGAGGGGACCCGGCCACCGCCCGCAGGGGCGGAATCAGCCAGACGAGGACGTTGTTGTGACCAGCACCGCCCGGGGAGTGGTCCCGGAGGGGGTTCCCGAGGCGGGGACCCGCCAGAACACGGGAGCAGGAAAGGGGAGGGGTTCGAGCATGCCGACCGCTGGTGCGTGCCTTGAGCGCGAGGAAACGGCGTTGGCGCCACGCGGCGTCGATGCGCAGGTCGGGGGTGTGGGAACGTATCGTTGGGATACGGACACCCCACCAGGGGCCAGCGCGAGGAGGCCGAAGGGCTTGGACCAGAGCCAGGAGACAGCCGGGGAACGGGACGAGCGGTTCGAGAGGGACGTGCTTCCCTTCCTCGACCAGCTCTACTCGGCGGCACTGCGCATGACACGCAACCCCTCGGACGCCGAGGACCTGGTACAGGAGACCTTCGCCAAGGCGTTCGGTTCCTTCCACCAGTTCAAGGAGGGGACCAACCTCAAGGCGTGGCTGTACCGCATCCTCACGAACACCTTCATCAACTCCTACCGCAAGAAGCAGCGGGAGCCGAAGCAGGCCGGGACCGAGGACGTCGAGGACTGGCAGCTCGCCCAGGCCGCCTCGCACACGGCGGCGGGGCTGAAGTCCGCCGAGGCCGAGGCGCTCGAACACCTCCCCGACAGCGACGTCAAGCGCGCCCTCCAGGAGCTTCCGGAGGACTTCCGGATCGCGGTCTACCTCGCGGATGTCGAGGGGTTCGCGTACAAGGAGGTCGCCGAGATCATGGGCACCCCCATCGGGACGGTCATGTCCCGGCTGCACAGGGGGCGGCGCCAGCTGCGTTCCCACCTTGAGGAGTACGCGGTGGACCGTGGTTTCCTCCCCGCGACCAGAGCCGCGGAGGCCTCGGCCGTCGCGTCGGGGTCGGCTGCGGGGGGTCGAGGACAGGTGAGCGGGTCGGATCGGGGAGATCGGCAATGAGCGGCGGCCACGACAAGTCGGAGACGGACACCCCGTGCAGCGAGGTGCTCGAGAAGCTCTACACCTACCTTGACGGTGAGCTCGAGGAGAGCGACTGCCCCGAGGTCAGGGCGCACCTGGACGGGTGCAGCCCCTGCCTTGACGAGTACGGCCTGGAAGAGGCCGTGAAGAAGCTCGTCGCCAAGCACTGCGGTTGCGATCCGGTCCCGCTGGACCTGCGGGACAAGGTCCTCGGTCGGCTGGCGGAGGCCCGCAAGGAGCAGCTGGCCCGCGAGGCCAGGGCTGACTTCCCCGGGACCCCCGCCTGACAGCGGCCTGAGCCGTCGACGGCCGTGGGCCGTCCGGGGCGCGGTGGCGGAAGCAGG
>NZ_JAGPXK010000083.1:0-386 GCF_018070675.1 Nocardiopsis sp. B62
CGGCATGGACCTCGTGATCTTCCCGGAATATTCGACGCAGGGCATCATGTACGACTCCAAGGAGATGTACGAGACCGCCTCGGCGGTGCCCGGCGAGGAGACCGCGATCTTCGCCGAAGCCTGTCGCAAGGCGAAAGTGTGGGGCGTGTTCTCGCTGACGGGTGAACGTCACGAGGAGCATCCGAACAAGGCGCCCTACAACACTCTGATCCTGATGAACGACAAGGGCGAGATCGTCCAGAAATATCGCAAGATCATGCCGTGGGTGCCGATCGAAGGCTGGTATCCCGGCAACTGCACCTACGTCTCCGACGGCCCAAAGGGGATGAAGGTCAGCCTCATCATCTGCGACGACGGCAATTTTCCTGAGATCTGGCGCGACTGCG
>NZ_JAGPXK010000028.1:0-60333 GCF_018070675.1 Nocardiopsis sp. B62
GCCCTGTTGTGGGGTGGGAGAGTAGGTCGCTGCCACGGTTTTTCTTGATAGGGGAGGGGAAGGGCTTGTCCTTTGGGGCGGGTTCTTTCCCTTCTTTTTTGTTGGGGTTGTTTGTGCGTTTGTGAATTGTGTTGTGGTTGTGGTTGTGGTTTCTGGGTTGGGGGATGGGAGAAGCCCTGGGGGTCGAGGGCCGCTGGGGGTTGTGTGGGTGTTGGTGTGGGTGCGCGGCCTTGAGGGTTGTGGTTGCTGTTCGCTGTGGGTTCTGGGGTTGTGGTGCTGTAGCGGGAGGGTTCTACGGCCAACCCGTTTTTCCCATTAGCTAAAGGCGGTCGGGTGCCGGTTACTGCGTACCCCTTGGGGCTGAACTTTCCAATCAGGGCGGGGTGGGTGGATGGTGCTGTGCCCGCACCGCACTTGGCGGATGAGCGGTTTGGTGACACGTCTGGTAGTTCAGGGCCAAGTACGGCGACGGGCCACCCCCCAGGACTACCGGTGTGTTCCAGAGATGCGTGTCCCCACCTCTGGCGAAAACCCCCGCCGTCTAAGCACCGTTTACCGCTCTACGGCCAACCCGTACACACCCAGGCGGGCACACCACCAACCGTTTCTAGACCCCCAGAGTCTGAGGTGCGTTGCGCCGTGCGGGTTACTACAGCGCGTGATGAGGTTCAAGCAAACCCCTTGGCGCTGGGGGATCTGCGCACCGTGCACGTTCAACCACCCGGGGCGGGGGCGGTAGTAGCCCGTGCGCACCAACCCCCTGCCACCGGGGGTGTGAACGTGCACTTGTGCGCTGCCCCGGCCCGTGCGGGGTTGGAAGCGCAACCGTGCGCTGTAGTGACCCGCGCGGCACCAACCCCCTCAGGCCACAGGGGGTGTGCGCGTGCAGGTGTGCAGCCGCCTCAGCCCCCGAGGGTTTGTTTGAAGCCTCGTCCCCGCTGGTTGAACCCGCACGGCGCAAACCCCCTCAGACACAGCGGGGTACAGAGGTGCAGGTACGCGCTTCGCTCGGTGGTGCGGGTTGGCGGGAGTGCGGTGGTCGGCGCTCAGACGGCGGGGGTTTTCGCCAGTGCTGGGGACACGCATCTCTCGAACACGTCGGTTGTCCTGGGGGGTGGCCCGTCGCCGTACTTGGCCCTGACCTACCAGTCGTGCACCGTTCTGCTCATCCGCCAAGTGCGGTGCGGGCAGAGCACCATGCGCCCACCCCGCCCTGACCAGACTGAATGACCCCAAGGGGTACGCAGTAACCGGCACCCGACCGCCTTTAGCTAATGGGAAAAACGGGTTGGCCGTAGAACCCTCCCGCTACAGCAACCACAACCCCAACCCCAGAACCCTCCCGCTACAGCAACCCCAACCCCAGAACCCACAGCGAACAGCAACCACAGACGGACCCCCAGGTGGCCTGCGCCCCCAGGGGTTTTCACCTGCGGCCCCCGGGGGTTTTCGTCCGCGGTTCCGACCTCCTCGCGGTTCCGACCTCCTCGGGGTTCTGGTGCCGTGCGGGTGACGGGTCGGAACCTGCGGCCCCGCTCTGGCTACTTCCTGATCGTGTCGGTGGCCCAGGCGTTGTGCTTGGCCGTTTCGGTGAAGACCCACGGGCCCACGCAGGCGACGCTCTCGTCGTAGTCGCCGTCGCGGCTGACCAGGCCGACCAGTTCCCAGCCGTCCTCGGTGCCGCGGATCATGGGGCTACCGGAGTCGGTCGAGCAGACCTGAGCCTGTTCAGTGGGGTGTTCGGAGCAGAGGTCCTCGTCGAGCTCCGCGCAGCGGTCGTCGGGCACGATCTCGGTGTCGATCTGCTGGAGGATCTCCGGCTTGGGTACCTGGCCGAGCTCGTCGACCACGCCCCAGCCGAGGGCACGCACCTCGGTGCCCGGGGCCGGCCGGTCCTCGGCGATGCGGATGGGGGTCTGCTCGACCGGGGAGTCCAGCTTGAGGAGTGAGATGTCCTTGCGCACCAGGAGGAACGAGTGGGGGTAGTCGGGGTCGTCGCTGACGTCCTGCGCCTCGTAGTCCGGGTGCTGGACCACGTCGACCACCTCGCGTTCGCTGCCGCCCTCGTCGCGATGGTTGCTGCCCACCCGCACTGAGATCTTCTCCGTGCCGAGCAGGTCGAAGTCGGAGCAGTGGGCGGCGGTGAGCACCCACTGCTCGTCGATCAGCGAACCCCCGCAGTAGTGCAGGCCCTGGTCGTCGAACAGGGCGGTCACGAACGGGTACTCCTCGGTGGCGTCGACCCCGCCGATGATGGCGGAGGCGGGAGGGGCCAGCGCCAACGGGCCCAGCAGCGCCGCGGCTCCGATCGTCCCCAACACTCGGCTGTTCCTGAGCATGTCCGTCCCTTCGGTTGTGGTCTGCACACGAACCTAGGGGGGCCGCCCCCGTCGGGGCATCGGCCGCGAGAGCTAGCCTGCGGCTACGAAAGTCGCGCCCTTGCGGGGTACGAACGGAGGTGAAGCGCCCGGCCGGGCAGCCGGGCGCTTCGACTTCAGAAGCCGTAGTTGTGCATCGAACCGCCCGGGTAGACGGTGCCCACCCCGTCGCGGTAGGCGTAGCCGCCGTAGTTGGCGCCCTCGACGAAGGTCCAGCCGCCCAGGGTGAGGCCGTTCAGCGCCACGTACCAACCTGCGGCGTTCGGGTCCGTGTAGCCGCGCAGGGAGAAGTGGATGTGCGCGCCGGTGGTCGAGCCGCCCGCGCAGAGGCTGTTGCCCTGGGTACCCAGGTAGTGGCCGGTGCCCACGTCGTTACCGGGCAGCCACTGGTAGTCCTCCAGGTGGTAGTAGTCCGTGGAGTATCCGTTGTCGTGGATGACCCGGGTCCAGCCGGAGCAGAGCGAGTAGGCGTAGCCGCCCCGGGCCGCGCGGGCCTGGCCGTTGCCTCCGGCGAAGTCCACGGAGCTGTACGGGGGGCCGCCGCTGAACCCGTGCGGGCCGCCGGTCATGATCATCGAGGTGCCGATGGAGAACGGCAGACCCACCCCGGTGTAGGCCATCGGGGAGAGCTGGTCCGGGTCCGTGGAGGCCGC
The DNA here is from genome assembly GCF_018070675.1 of Nocardiopsis sp. B62. NCBI lineage: Bacteria > Bacillati > Actinomycetota > Actinomycetes > Streptosporangiales > Nocardiopsidaceae > Nocardiopsis > Nocardiopsis sp. B62. The sequence continues at coordinate 3,032 of NZ_JAGPXK010000028.1, forward strand.
GACGGTCTCGCGCTGCTCGGTGTCCATCAGGGCCGAGTCGGCGAGGATCTGGGAGAAGTCCTCGGTGCCCTCGAGGCCGATGTCCCAGGTCGCGCCGTCGAGTTCGGCCGCGAACAACCAGGCGTGGGGGTCCTCGCCCTCGATCTCGGGGGCGGTGACGATGGCGACACCGAAGGCGGCCTCGTCGTTGGCCTCACGGATGTCGACCCGCACGTCCCGGTCCTGGGCGGCGAGGGTGGACAGCTCCGTGGAGCGTTCCGCCAGGACGTCCTCGATGACCGAGTCGGCCAGGGAGGACGTGGTGGTGGGGAGGTCTTCGGCCACCTCGGTGAGGATCTCCACGTTGGCGGCGGTGCTCAGGGGTTCGGTCTGTGCCGACGCGGGGGTCATGGAGGTGACGACCAGCGCGACCGAGGCGGTCAGTACCAGGGGGGTGGTGGGTAGTGTCAACGCTTCTCCTGGGGAGTCGAGCGAACGGGGTGTGACACCACAAGCTCGTGGCTACCGCAGAGTAACCAGGCCCCCACAAGCGGACAAGGGGTGTTCCGGAAACTTTCTCCGGCGACACCCCTTGTTTGGTTGGTTCCCTACCGAGTGGTTCTCTCCAGCGCCAGCAGGAACTCCTTGCGCTCCAGGCCCCCGGCGTAGCCGGTCAGCTTCCCGTTGGCACCGATGATCCGGTGGCACGGAACGATGACGCTGATCGGGTTCCGCCCGTTGGCCATGCCCACGGCGCGGGACGCGGTGGGTCGGCCCAGTTCCCGGGCGAGCTGGCCGTAGCTGGAGGTCTCCCCATAGGGGACGGTGGTCAGCGCCCGCCACACCCGGAGCTGCCAGGGCGTCCCGGAGGGAGCGAGTGGCAGGTCGAAGTGCTGGAGCTCCCCGGCGAAGTAGGCGGCCAGCTGCTTCCTCACCTCGGTGAAGGAGCCCTCGTCGGCCACCCAGTCGGACGGGATGGCACGCGTTCCCTGTTGGGGCGGCGTCAGGAGGCCGCCCAGGGCCTCGCCGTCACCGAAGAGCGTCAGCTCGCCCAGGGGTGAGTCCATCGTGCCGTGGCGGGTCGGGCCGGGCAGCGGCGAACGGAACGTCACCGCGGCCTCGCGGGACGGAGCGGGCTGCTCCAGGTCCATGGGAAGTGTGTCCTGTTCGGTGATCATGCTGACTCCTTCAGGCTGAGTGACGCCCACAGGAGGTGGGTCGCGTAGGAACGCCACGGGCTCCAGGCCTCGGGCTCGGCCTCCTGCTTCAGGGCCTGGCGGACGCCGAGATCCGTGGACAGGAAGACGTCCGGGTCGCCCAGGCCGCGCATCCGGACGTATCCGGCGGTCCACGGGCCGATCCCGGGCAGTTCCATCAGTTGTCGCTGCGCCTCGTCCCGGTCGCAGCCCGGACCCAGGTCCACACGGCCGGAGGCGATCGCCCCGGCCATCGTGGTCAGAGCCCTGCCCCGTGAGACGGGGATGGACATCCCGGTGGGATCGGCACCGGCCAGGGAGTCCGGGGAGGCGAACGTGTGCGTGAGTTCGGGAAACAGGTCGCCGAGCCCCGAGGGCAGCGGTTCCCCGTAGCGGGACACCAGCCGTCCTGCCAGGGTACGCGCGGCCTTGACCGACACCTGCTGGCCGAGGACCGCGCGGACCGCGAGTTCGGCGGGGTCCACGTGGCCCGGAGCGCGGGTTCCGGGACGCTGACGCAGCACGGGGCCGAGTACCGGGTCGGGCCCCAGGACCTCGGCGACCGCGTCAGGGTCGGCGTCCAGGTCCAGGAGGCTCCGGCAGCGGCGTACGGCGCTCGTCAGATCGCTGGGGTCGGTGAGCCACAGTCGGCACAGGACGTGGTCGGAGCCGGCGGAGAGTTCGACGACGCCGGGTCCGTGGGGCAGGCGCAGGGTCCGACGGTAGGAGCCGTCGAACCCCTCCACGCCCGGAACCGCACGGGCGCCGAGGAAGGAGAGCATCCCCTCCAGATCGATCGGTCCCCGGTAGGGGAGCCGCAGCACGATCCCGCCCGGGGTCGGCGCCGCCCTGCGGGTGGTCGCGCGCATCTGGGAAGGGGAACGGTCGAAGACCGCCCGCATCGTCTCGTTGAACTGGCGCACGCTGCTGAACCCGGAGGCGAACGCGACGTCCGCCATGGGCATGTCGGTGGTCTCCACGAGGACGCGGGCGGTGTGTGTGCGCTCGGCCCGCGCCAGGGCCAGGGGCCCCGCGCCGACCTCGGCCGTGAGCAGCCGGTTCAGCTGGCGTTCGCTGTAGCCGACGTTCTCCGCGAGGGCGCCCACACCGCCGCGGTCCACGGCGCCGTCGTGGATCAGCCGGATCGCCCGGCCCACGACGTCGGCCCGCACGTTCCACTCGGGGGAGCCGGGAACCGTGTCCGGCCGACACCGTTTGCAGGCGCGGAACCCCGACTCCTGCGCGGCGGCCGCGGTGCGGTAGAACCGGACGTTCTCCCGGCGCGGGGTCACCGCCGGGCAGCTCGGGCGGCAGTAGATGCCGGTGGTGCGCACGGCGGTGTAGAAGACCCCGTCGAAACGGGAGTCCCTGCTCCGTACCGCTCTGTAGCGCTGCTCGTCGTCCATCACAACCACCATGTTCGTCGACTCCGACGAGGCGTGCTGGCGGTTTTCGGACACGTAGGTCGGGTCAGTCCTCGCTGGTGAGGTAGTCGATGTAGACCGGGCGCAGCGCCTCGTGGACCTTGGGGTCGTGCTCCGCCGAGAACGCCTCGTAGAGGAGCCCGGTGGCCTGGGCGACGCTGGCCTCACTGGCCTCGGGGTTGCCCGCGGCGGCCTCGGCGGCGGGGATCAGGCGCAGCAGCCGCCAGAGGAAGCCCACGTCCCAGCGCCTGCGCGCCAGGTCCAGGGCGCGTTCCCGCAGGTCCTCGGTACTGGTCTGTTCGAATCCGTCATCCATCCTCGGACGATACCCGCCCCCGTGCCCCGCACCCGCGAGTGACCTGGGTTACTCTTCACACGAGTCGATCATCTCCCCCCGCGGGGAGGGCCCTCACAAGGGGCGCCCGAGGGGAACGTAGTGAGGGGTACGCCATGGCCGAGGCCGCCGCGCGCGTCGTCGTCGCGAAGCCGGGACTGGACGGGCACGACCGGGGGGTCAAGATCGTCGCCCGGGTCCTGCGTGACGCCGGGGTGGAGGTCATCTACACCGGTCTGCGTCAGACCCCGGAGATGATCGTCGCCGCCGCGCTCCAGGAGGACGCCGACGCCATCGGCCTGTCGGTGCTCTCGGGCGCCCACATGACGATGTTCGGTCGGGTCATGGAGCTGCTCCGGGAGAACGACGCCACCGACATCAGGGTCTTCGGAGGGGGCATCATCCCCGACTCCGACATCGCGGAGCTGGAGGCGATGGGGGTCGCCCGGATCTTCACACCCGGGGCGCCGACCGCCGAGATCGCGGAGTGGGTGCGCGAGAACATCCGGCCCGCGCACGCCGCCTGAGGGGTTCGTGACCTTCGTCGCAGTTCGTCAGGGGGCCGATCCAGGGCGAATCGACCCCGAACCGGTGTTATCAGCGGTGTCTCTCGTCACATATCTTCCCAAGCCGGAGGGGCCGCAACGCCGCATGAGCGGCATTTGTGCGCAAGACCATGGGGTGAACGCGACCCTGGTGTCCGGCGGCCAGACGACGGGCGACTAAGCTTTGCGCATGTCGCGGGTGGCAACGCCGCGGCGATCTCGATCTCTGTAGGCGGCTCACCCCCAACGGGGCTCTGCGTCGTGGCGTGACACCCCTTTCAGTGCGTCACGCCGATCGACACGCCACCCCGGTACACACTTGAGCCAGCGAGTTACAAGGACGGACCCTCGTGGACCTGTTCGAATACCAGGCGAAGCAACTCTTCGCAGAGTACGGGGTTCCCGTACCCCAGGGGAAGGTGGCGAGCACGGTCGCTGAGGCGCGTGCCATCGCCGATGAGTTCGCCGCCGCGGGCAAGCCCCGCGTCGTCGTGAAGGCCCAGGTCAAGACCGGTGGTCGCGGTAAGGCCGGCGGCGTCAAGGTGGCCGAGGGCCCCGAGGACGCCGAGGCCAAGGCCGGGCAGATCCTTGGCATGGACATCAAGGGCCACACGGTCCACCGTGTCCTCGTCGAGGAGGCGAGTGACATCGCCGAGGAGTACTACTTCTCCTTCCTGCTCGACCGCGCCAACCGCAACTTCCTCTCCATCTGCTCCAAAGAGGGCGGCATGGAGATCGAGGAGGTCGCCGAGACCAACCCCGACGCCGTCGCCAAGATCTCGATCGACGCCCTGAAGGGCGCCCCGGCCGACGTCGCCGCGGAGATCGTCAAGGCGGGCAACCTGCCCGAGGCCGCCGCCGCGGGTGCCACGGAGATCGTCTCCAAGCTGTGGGACGCCTTCGTGGGCAAGGACGCCACCCTCGTGGAGGTGAACCCGCTCATCCTGACCAAGGACGGCCGGGTCGTCGCCCTCGACGGCAAGGTGACCCTGGACGAGAACGCCGAGTTCCGCCAGGACCTCGAGAGCCTGACCTTCGCCGAGGAGGGTGACCCGCTCGAGGTCGCCGCCAAGGCCAAGGGCCTCAACTACGTCAAGCTCGAAGGCGAGGTCGGCATCATCGGTAACGGTGCCGGTCTGGTCATGTCGACCCTGGACGTGGTCGCCTACGCCGGTGAGGACCACGGTGGCGTCAAGCCCGCCAACTTCCTCGACATCGGTGGCGGCGCCTCCGCCGAGGTGATGGCGAACGGCCTGGAGATCATCCTGGGCGACCCGGACGTCAAGAGCGTCTTCGTCAACGTCTTCGGTGGCATCACCGCCTGCGACGCGGTCGCCAACGGCATCGTGCAGGCTCTGGAGCTCCTGGAGCAGCGCGGCGACGACGTCAGCAAGCCGCTGGTCGTGCGCCTGGACGGCAACAACGCCGAACTGGGCCGCCAGATCCTCGACGAGCGCGCCCACCCGGCCGTTCGTCGGGTCGACACGATGGACGGCGCCGCCGCTCAGGCCGCCGAGCTCGCGGCGAAGTAGGGACAACACACCATGGCTATCTTCCTCAACAAGGACAGCAAGGTGCTCGTCCAGGGCATGACCGGCTCTGAGGGCACCAAGCACACCCGCCGTATGCTCGCGTCCGGCACCAACATCGTTGGTGGCGTGAACCCGCGCAAGGCCGGGCAGAGCGTCGACTTCGACGGCACCGAGGTGCCCGTCTTCGGCTCCGTCGCCGATGGCATGGCCGCCACCGGCGCCGACGTCACCGTGATCTTCGTTCCGCCGAAGTTCTCCAAGGACGCCGTCGTCGAGGCGATCGACGCCGAGATCGGTCTGGCCGTCGTGATCACCGAGGGCATCCCGGTCCACGACACCGCCGCCTTCTGGGCCTACGCCGGTTCCAAGGGCAACAAGACCCGCATCGTCGGCCCGAACTGCCCCGGTCTCATCACCCCGGGCCAGTCCAACGCCGGCATCATCCCGGCCGACATCGCCAAGCCGGGTCGCATCGGCCTGGTCTCGAAGTCGGGCACGCTCACCTACCAGATGATGTACGAGCTGCGCGACATCGGCTTCTCGTCCGCCGTCGGCATCGGTGGCGACCCGATCATCGGCACCACGCACATCGACGCCCTGGCGGCCTTCGAGGCCGACCCGGACACCGACGTGATCGTGATGATCGGTGAGATCGGTGGCGACGCCGAGGAGCGCGCGGCCGACTTCATCAAGGCCAACGTGACCAAGCCGGTCGTCGGCTACGTCGCTGGCTTCACCGCCCCGGAGGGCAAGACCATGGGCCACGCCGGCGCCATCGTCTCGGGCTCCTCCGGTACGGCCGCCGCCAAGAAGGAGGCCCTCGAGGCCGTTGGCGTCAAGGTCGGCAAGACCCCGAGCGAGACCGCTCAGCTGGTGCGCGACCTCTTCTAGGGGACGTGCCCCGCAGGGCGCTCGTTCAGCACGGCTCCGCCCCGCCGCCGGTGATCCGGTCGGTGGGGCGGAGCCGTTTCGTGTGCGGGGTTCAGTCGCCGAGCTGGTCGCGCCGTCGGCGTTGGGAGATGAGCTGCCCGACGAGGGGGCCGACGACCATGAGGCAGAAGAACCCGAGGAAGACCGTGATGCCGTAGACGTTGCCGCTGACGAACGAGGGCGTGCCCCACACGAGCAGGAGGAAGCCGCCCCAGCCGAGGAGTCCGCCGATGTTCACGCCCCGGTCCTTCTCGGTGACCTCGGACCCGTCCTCGTCGGGGACGGCGGGGGAGGTCTCGGAGGACGGGTGGGCCGGTTCGGGTTCGGCGACCGAGCTGGGGGCGAGTCTGCGAGGCAGGTCGTCGAAGAGCGGGACGAGGTCGGCGTTGTTCACCGCCCTGAGGGCGACGTCCGAGCGGTACTCGTGCTCCTCGGTGTCGAGCCGTCCCTCCTCGAACGCCACGCGCAGTTTCCCGAGAGCCTCGTCGCGTTCGGTGTCGGACAGCCGGTAGCTGCGGTCGGGTTCGAGTTCTGCCATGTGGCGTCCTTGGTGCGGGGGGAGCGGGGTCTCATCTTACGACGTATCGCGTTTGTGGGGCGTTCCGTCGTGGTGACGCGCACACGACACGCGTGGCCCGGATACCACGGAGCATTCCGGTCCCTGGCAGCATAAGTCGGGTGAGTACGCCAGGATCTCCCCCCGACCGAGGCCGACAGTCGAAGCGGTCCACGAGCACCAGCGACGGGGCCTCCGGGAGTGTGCCCGACTCACCGCCGGAGGCGGCGGGCCGACCGATCTACTCCACGGGCGGGGTGGCCGCGGCTTCGGCTGCGGGCATCGGCCTGGCGGTGATCGTCACGCTCACCATGGCCGGATGGGTGGCGGCGCCCCACGACACCTTCGGCGAGGACATCGCGGACCTGCTGCGCGGTGCCGTGCTGGCCTGGCTGGTCGGCCACCACGTGTCCTTCTCCATCGCGGAGGGACAGATCAGCCTGCTGCCGATGGGTCTGGTCCTGCTGCCGGGGATGCTGCTGTACCGGTTCGGTCGATGGTTGGCGGGCTGCTGCGTGATCGAGCGGCTGCGGCACGTGCACCGGGCGGCGCTGGCCATCGCCGGTCCCTACGCGGCGATCGCGGGCACGCTCGCGCTCCTGGCCCGCACGGACGAGGCCGTGCCCAGCATGCCGCGCGCCCTCCTCATGGGGTTCGTGATCGCATTCATCGCGGGCGGACTGGGGGTGCTGCGCCAGCTCATGCGGGACAAGGGAGTGGCCGCACGCGACCTTCTCGACCTCATGCCCGCGCGGACGAGGTCGCTGCTGGTGGGCATGCTCGCGTCCACGGGAACCCTGCTGGTCGGGGGGCTGGTGCTGTTCCTGGTGGCGCTGGGGATGAACCTGCCGGAGGCAGTCGAGATCACGCGATCCCTGGGCCCGGGGGTGGTCGGCGGTTCGCTCCTGCTGATCGTGCAGTTGGCGTACCTGCCCAACGCGGTGGTGTTCGCGGTCTGTTACGCGCTCGGCCCCGGGTTCGCGATGGGTGCGTCCACGGTGGTCGCGCCGACGGAGGTTTCGGTGGGCGCCGTTCCGGCGCTGCCGATGCTCGCGGCGCTGCCCTCCAACGGCGCCGCCCCGGTGCTGTCCCTGGGCGCGCTGGCGGTGCCGTTCGTGGCGGGAGCGATCGGCGGCGTGCTGACCCAGCGCAGCGCGCCCGACGTGGTCAGCGAGGCGGCGCCCCTGTGGGGGTTCGTGTGCGGTGTGACGACGGGCCTGTTGTTCGCGGCCCTGGCCGGGGTGGCGGGCGGTTCGTTGGGGGCGCAGCGGCTCAGCGACATGGGCCCCTCGGCCTGGCAGGTGGGAGTGGTGGCCGCCCTCGAGGTCGGGGTGGCGGCGGCGGTGGCGGCCTGGATCGCCAACTGGTGGTACACGCGCAAGCAGTCCCGTGAGGTGGCCGCGGAGCGGGAGGAGGCCGCGGACGAGCCGACCCCCGAACCCGCCGTGCCCGTGGTGGAGTTGCCCGAGGACGTCCCGGTCGGCAAGGGGCTGGCCACCGTCACGGCGCTGCGCCCCCGCGAGGCGGAGCGCGAGGAGAAGGTGGTGGAGGAGGCGCCGGAGCCGACCATCGCCGAACGCCGGGCGGTGCTGCGCCGTGTGCGGCAGGCCCGTAGGCGCGACCGCGTGGTGGAGCGGCAGGCGCGCAGGGAGGCCCGCCGGGAGCTGCGGGGGCAGCGCCGCGCGGACCGGCGCGCCGAGGGCGGCTGGTGGCGTCGCGGCCGCGCGGACGAGGAGTCGGAGGAACAGATGTACGGCATCACCTACGAGGCCGTTCCCGAAGACGCGGACCGGCGCGACTGAGGCGGGAAGCCCGGGGAGGAGACCGCTCCCGAACCCGGAGACGACGCAGGGCACGGCCACCGGCCGTGCCCTCCGCCGCCTCTCGGGCCGTCTCTCGGGCCGTCAGTCGCCCTTGGGGGCGACCCGGCGCTTGTCGGGCTCGAAGATGGAGTTCACGAGGTCGGAGCACCACTTGAGGAGTTCGAGGTCGCGCAGCGGCTTGCCGCCCAACCCGCCCGCCTTGGGGACCGGTACCAGGAGGGTCTTCGCGGACTCCTTCTGGATGGACCTCGGGTACATCCGCCGCAGCCTCAGTTCCTGCGACTCGCGCAGCTCCACCGGGGAGAACCGGATCTGGTTGCCCTGCATGACCACGTCGGCCAGCCCCGCGGACTTGGCCAGCACCCGGAACCGGGCCACCGCCATGAGGTTGTCCACCTGCTGCGGCGGTGTGCCGAAGCGGTCGGTGAGCTCCTCGTAGGCGGCGAGGATGTCCTGCTCGCTGGTGACGCTGGCGATCCGCTTGTACGACTGCAGACGCAGGCGCTCGCCCGGGACGTAGTCGTGCGGGATGTGCGCGTTGATCGGCAGCTCCACCTTGGTCTCGACCTCGGCCACCGCCTCCGGGTCGCCCTTGAGCTCGGCCACGGCCTCACCGACCATGCGCACGTACAGGTCGAAGCCCACGCCCGCGATGGTCCCGGACTGCTCCGCGCCCAGGATGTTGCCCGCGCCGCGGATCTCCAGGTCCTTCATGGCCACGTACATGCCCGCACCGGTCTCGGTGTGCTGGGCGACGGTGGCGAGCCGTTCGTAGGCGGTCTCGGTGAGCGGGCGCTCCGGCGGGTACAGGAAGTACGCGTAGGCGCGCTCACGGCCACGGCCCACACGGCCGCGCAGCTGGTGCAGCTGGGACAGCCCGTAGGTGTCGGCCCGGTCGATGATGAGCGTGTTGGCGTTGGGCACGTCCAGGCCGGACTCGACGATGGTCGTGGAGACCAGCACGTCGAAGTTCTTCTCCCAGAAGTCGACCATGACCTTCTCGAGCTGCTGCTCGTTCATCTGGCCGTGCGCGTAGGCCACCCGGGCCTCGGGGACCAGGCGCTTGATGGAGGCGGCCACCTTGTCGATGGACGCCACCCGGTTGTGCACGAAGAACACCTGTCCCTCACGCATCAGCTCGCGCCGGATCGCCGCGGTGATCTGTTTGTCCTCGTAGGGACCCACGAAGGTGAGCACCGGGTGGCGCTCCTCGGGCGGGGTGAGGATCGTGGTCATCTCGCGGATGCCCGTCAGGCCCATCTCCAGGGTGCGCGGGATGGGCGTGGCCGACATCGCCAGTACGTCGACCTGGGTGCGCAGCCGCTTCAGGGCCTCCTTGTGCTCCACTCCGAAGCGCTGTTCCTCGTCGATGATGACCAGGCCCAGGTCCTTGAAGCGGGTCTCCTGCGACAGGAGCCGGTGCGTGCCGATCACCACGTCCACCTCGCCGGAGCGCAGGCCCTCGCGGGTCAGCTCGACCTCGCCGTCGGTCTGGAACCGCGACATCGGCTTGACCTTGACGGGGAAGGACGCGTAGCGCTCGGTGAACGTGGACAGGTGCTGCTGGACCAGCAGGGTGGTGGGCACCAGCAGCGCCACCTGCTTGCCGTCCTGCACCGCCTTGAACGCGGCGCGCACCGCCACCTCGGTCTTGCCGTAACCCACGTCGCCGCAGATCAGCCGGTCCATCGGGACCGACTTCGACATGTCCTTCTTGACCTCGTCGATGGCGGCCAGCTGGTCGGGCGTCTCCACGTAGGGGAAGGCGTCCTCCAGCTCGTTCTGCCACGGGGTGTCAGGTCCGAACGCGTGCCCGGGGGAGGCCTGTCGCGCCGAGTACAGGCGGATGAGGTCCCCGGCGATCTCGCGGACCACCTTGCGGGCCCGGCTCTTGGCCTTGCTCCACTCGGCGCCGCCCATCTTGGACAGCGTCGGCGCCTCGCCGCCCACGTACCGGGTGACCTCGCCGAGCTGTTCGGTGGGCACGAACAGGCGGTCGCCTGGCTGGCCGCGCTTGGAGGGCGCGTACTCGATGAGCAGGTACTCGCGGGTGGCGCCCTGGATCTGGCGGCTGACCATCTCCAGGTAGCGGCCAACGCCGTGCTGTTCGTGCACGACGTAGTCGCCGGGCTTGAGCTGGAGGGGGTCGACCGTGCCCTTGCGGCGGCTGGGCATGCGGCGCATGTCGCGGGTGGAGGACTTCTGCCCCACGAGGTCGGTCTCGGTGAGGACCACCGTGTGCACCGACCGCAGCAGGAAGCCGTGGTCGACCAGGCCGGTGGTGACGGTGGCGATCGCCTCCTTGGGCGGCTCGGCCAGGTCGGCGGCGAGCGTGGCGCCCAGCCCCGCGTCCCTGAGCATGGCCACCAGGCGCTCGGCCGGGCCGTGCCCCTGGGTGACCAGCACGACGCTCCAGTTGTCGTGCAGCCAGCTCTTGACGTCGGCCAGGGCGCGCTCGGTGTCGCCGCGGTAGGAGTCGGCGGGCACCGCGCCCACCACGACCGCGTCGTCCTCCTCGCTCGGGTCCTGCCCGGTGCCCTCACCGGCGCTGAAGGGGGTCAGACCCCACCAGGGCAGGCCCAGCCCGGTCGCGACCGAGCGCAGATCGGAGATGGCCATGTAGGCGGACTCGCCGAGGTCGATGGGGGCCTCACCGCCGGAGGCGGCGTTGATCCAGGAGGCGTCCAGGAACTCGGCGCTGGTGGCCTCCAGCTCCACGGCGCGGGTGCGGATGCGCTCGGGGTCGCAGCCCAGCACCATGGCGTTCTTCGGCAGGTACTCCAGGAAGGGTTCCATGCGTTCGGCGAGCACCGGGGCGAAGGCCTCCATGCCCTCGACCGAGACGCCGTCGGCGATCTTGTTGAGCACCTCGGCCAGCGAGGGGTGTTCGGCGGCCAGGGCGCGGGCGCGCTCGCGCACGGTGTCGGTGAGCAGCAGCTCACGGCAGGGCGGGGCGAACAGGCCGGAGGCGGCGCGGGAGTCGGCGGCCTCGCCGGTCTCGCCGGGGGTGATGGAGCGCTGGTCGGCCACCTGGAAGTAACGGATGTCCTCGACGGTGTCGCCCCAGAACTCCAACCGGAGCGGGTGCTCCTCGGTGGGCGGGAAGACGTCCAGGATGCCGCCGCGCACGGCCATGTCGCCGCGCTTCTCCACCAGGTCCACGCGGGCGTAGCCGGTGTTGGTCAGGGAGCTGACCACGTCCTCAAGAGAGGCCTCGTCACCGGGCCGGATACGGACGGGTTCGAGGTCGCCGAGCCCTGCGACCAGCGGCTGGAGGACGCTGCGGACCGGGGCCACCACCACGCGCAGCGGCGTGGTGAGCGGGTCCGAGGGGTCCGGGTGCGCCAGACGGCGCAGCACCGCGAGGCGCTGGCCCACGGTGTCCGAGCGCGGGGAGAGCCTTTCGTGCGGGAGCGTCTCCCAGGCGGGGAAGAGCGCGACCGAGTCCGCGGGCAGCAGCGAGCCGAGCGCGTCGGTGAGGTCGGCGGCCTCCCGCTCGGTGGCGGTGACGGCGAGCACCGGCCGGTTCGCGCCCACGGGGGAGTCAGCGGCCAGCGCCCCCACCATGAAGGGGCGCAGTGCCGCCGGGGCGACGAGGTCGAGGTGGGGATCGCGGCCGCTCCGGGCGGTCTCGATCGCACTGTGCAGTGCCGGGTCCTTGGAGACGTCGGCGAGAAGTCCAATGAGGCTCATAGCACCAAAAACTGGAAGTGGTCCGGTTCAGGAGTCGGGTCCTGCCCTGACGCCGACACCCGCGTGCGGCGGGCACGGTTACCGCCGTCCCTCGAGGCGAGTGGGGACGGGTCCGTACGTGAACGGTGACGGTTGTGGGCGGCCGATGGGCGTGACCACCCGGCTTCTCTCAGCTTATCCAGTACCACCGTCACACGCGGGCCGGTCGCGGGGGCGGCGTTCGGGTCCCGCCGCGTCCGCGCCCCACCCCCGCACTCGGGGAACCGGAAGGGTCACTTCCTACCGAACCCATCCTGAACTGGTGATATTCCGCAGCGACGGCCTCGACGCCGGGGTGTGGGGACCGGCGGGCATACGCTGGACGCTCGTGGAGGGTCCCGCAGGACGGACAGAGAAGAGGATGTGCGTGGTGAGTGCCCACAGAGACGGGAGCGGGCCGGGCGGGGGCGCGGGCCGATCGAGTGCCCCGGCCTTCGCCCCAGGTCCGGACGGCCTCGCCCACTTGGAACTCATCCTCAGCGGCGCCTACCCGCTGGCCGGGTTCATGACCCGCGAACAGGCGGAGTCGGTGGCGCTCCGGGGACGCCTGCCCGACGGCCGCCCCTGGCCGGTTCCGGTCACCCTGGAGGTGCCGGAGGAACTGGCGGGACAGGAGCGGCTCACGCTCACGGACCTGGAGGGTGCCCCGCTGGCCGAACTCGTGGTGAGCGAGCGCTGGGAGTCGCCCGGTGAGGCCGGAGTCCACCACCTGGCCGGAGACGTCACCCTGCTGCGGCCGCCCACCTACGGGGTCCTGCGGGAGCTGCGGTCCACCCCCGCCGAGGTCCGCGCCCAGCGCGGGCTGGAGCCCACCCCGGACCGGCCCCTGCTCGCCGTGGTCACCGACCGGCCGCTGCACCACCGCGCCCTGCACCAGATCCGCGCCGAGGCCGAGGCGCTCGGGCGCGCCGAGGTCCTCGTCATCGTCGACACCGGGCTGCACGACGAGGGGCTGGCCGCGACCGTGCTGGCGGCCGAGCCGCTGCTGCCGCCCCGGACGTCGTTCGCCGTGGTCACCCTGCCCCGGTCCGGAGCACGCTCCACGAGCACGCTCGGCGGGGCGTGGACCGAACGCGACGCCGCGCTGGCCGGGCACGTCGCCGCCGCCTACGGCGCCACCCACCTGTTGGTCGAGGCGGGCGGTAGCCCGCCCGAGACCGAGCGGGTCATGGCGCTGCGGCCGCCGCTGACCGTCCTGGACCCCGAGCCGTGGCGGTACGACGCGAACGAGGCGCTGTGGAAGCCCCTCACCCATGTCGACCCGCGCACGGTCCTCGCTGAGCTGACCGACGACGAGGTCGCGGGGGAACTCGCGCACGGCCGCGAACTCCCCTCCTGGTTCACCCCCGCACGGGTGGGCGCCGAACTCGCGCGGCTGCGCCCCGCCCGTACCCGTCGCGGCCTCACCCTGCTCTTCACGGGCCTGTCCGGTTCGGGCAAGTCCACCATCGCCCGCGGGGTGTGCGACGGCGTCCGACGATCGGGCCGCACGGTGAGCCTGCTCGACGGCGACGTGGTGCGGCGCGTGCTCTCCAAGGGGCTCACCTTCTCCCGGCAGGACCGCGAACTCAACATCCGGCGCATCGGCTACGTCGCCGCCGAGATCACCCGCCACGGCGGGGTGGCGGTGTGCGCGCCGATCGCGCCGTACGCGGCCGGGCGGGCCGAGGTCCGTGCCATGGTGGAGGAGTTCGGGGACTTCTTCCTGGTGCACGTGGCCACGCCCCTGGAGGAGTGCGAGGCCCGCGACCGCAAGGGCCTGTACGCCCAGGCGCGGGCGGGGCGGATCCCCGAGTTCACCGGGGTCTCCGACCCCTACGAGGAGCCCACCGACGCCGACCTGGTCGTCGACACCGTGGGCGCGGACCCCGCCGAGTCCGTGGCCCTGGTGCTGGACGCCCTGCGCGAGGGCGGTTGGCTCCCCTCCGACCAGCACGTGAGCGAGGAATGATGACGAGCGACGCCCCGACCCCATCGGTGCCCGGGCACCGGATGCTCCGCCTGGTCGAGGTGATGGAGACGCTGCGCCGGGAGTGCCCGTGGGACAGCACGCAGACCCACGAGTCCCTGGCGAAGTTCCTCATCCAGGAGTCCTACGAGACCCTGGAGACCATCGAGGACGGTGACTACCCGCAGCTGCGCGAGGAGCTCGGTGACGTGCTTCTCCAGGTGGTCTTCCACTCCGCGATCGGCGCCGAGCGCCCCGAGGGCGACCCGGCCCGGTTCACCGTGGACGACGTCGCCGACGCGATCATCGACAAGATGACCCGCCGCCACCCTCATGTGTTCGGGGGCCAGGACGTGTCCGGCACCGACGAGGTGTGGTCGAACTGGGAGGCCATCAAGGCCGCCGAGCGCGCCGAGAAGGCAAAGGCCAATGGCGGAACGGGTGAGACCTCGGTCCTGGACGGGGTGCCCTTCGCCCAGCCCGCCGTGCTGCTGGCGTACGAACTCCAGAAGCGGGCCGTGCGCAACGGCTTCCCCGCCGACCTCGTGGGCGACGACGGCTCCGAGGGCGGGGAGCTGTTCGCGGCGGTGGCCGCCGAGCGCGACCAGGGTCGTGACGCCGAGACCGACCTGCGTTTGGCGGCCCGCCGCTTCGACACCCGCGTGCGCGCCGCCGAGGAGGCCGCTCGCGCCGAGGGGCACGAGCCCCGCGAGCTCACCGACGAACAGTGGCGCGCCTACTGGTCGAAGACGGGCGAGTAGACGGAAGGCGAAGACGGCCCCGTCCGGTCGGTGATCCCGACACACAGGAATGGTTGGAGAGTGCGCGCGGCGCAAACCTGGGGGTTGTCCCCGGGTCCTGAATCCAGGTTGGTTCGTTCAGGGGATCGGGCTTCACAAGGCCATGGAAACCAAGCCACCCGGCAGCAAGCACATGCACCCCCGTGCTCTCATCGGTCAGTCGGCCGCGGTCCTCCACCACCAGTGACCCGGCGGACATGAAGGGGAACTGCGGCAGGGGTGGCCTGCGCGTGAGGCAGCCTTTCGCGCAGCTCCGCTCTACACTCCATCCCAGCGATCGTATTCGAGGCGTGAGTTTCGCTCAGCCTCGCTCATGTCCTGTTGCCGTGGCGCGCGCCACCACCAGTGACTCTCTGGAACCCAGTTTGGAATCTCATCTTCCCGGACGGGCGGGGCCTCGTCGGAGACCTCTCTGAGGGACTGATCAATGTCGGCGATCTCGCCGCGGAATCCCTCGTGGACGACCGTGCTTCCAGCCTGACTCCATGCTGCGAACTCGTCGTCGAAAACCTGTAGAACAGAACGCATCAGACAGGCTTGTGCGTATCCATTAAGTCTTCCAAGATCCGCGTAGTCAGAGCAATCCCCCAAGTAGCGATAGAGGCCCGTGAAGTTTGATTCGCTGGAGATGAGTCGAGTGAATCGGGTTCGAAATTCGTCGACGTCACCAGTGGGAACTTTGGAAGATCGCAAGTGGAGTGACAGGGGAACCACGAGGCTGAGAGCTGTCCTTGCTCTGGTGTTCGCCTCCGCATCTTGGCTTTCGAGGCTCTCAATGATCGCGTTCATGTAGTCTCGAGGATGATTGAAGTCTGACATCATTTCCACCGTCCTCGCGCCTTCACATCTTGCCAAAAGTCGGGACTGGAGCACGTCCATCGAGGGTGGTCGGGAGTTGGGCTTTGACTGATCCGACCCCTCCCTCATTGTTGATCATCAGGTTTCCGCCCCTGTCTGTGAACCGCTCAAATGCTATCCTTCGAGATCCGTCGTCAGATATCACTGGCTCGCTCGAGATGCGACCCTCGCGTATGGTCAGCTCCAGGCTTCCGTCATTCATGGAGTTATCGTCGCGGTCAGAGTTGCCAGTGCCGAGTCGGAGTTCTTCTCGGATTGGTTCTGGATGGTGTTCTTGTTGTCCTGGAGGTCCGCACCACGGTCGCCTCTGGTGTTGTCGGAGATCTCGTTGCCTGAGCGGTTGCCGGTCTCAGGGCGTCGATGTCGGTCGCGTTGGTCCGGACCTGTTCGGTCTGGAGATCATGACGGGCCTGCCCGACGCCTGTGCCGGGCTCCCGGAGCCCCCTCGGGCCGTTCACCGCCCACCTCGGGGAGCACCGTGACTGGGTGGTCGGCCGCCCTGCGCCGCCCGCGGTTCTCGCCGGGCCCTGACCCTCTGGGTCCGGCTGCACAGCGTCCTCTCGCTGGAACTGTCCGGTCACTTCAGCGGCTTCGACCCCGTGCTGTTCGAGTCGGGAGTGGACGACCCGCTGGCCTGACTCTGAAAACCCTCAAATCGCCCAGTTTGATCTTGACTCCCATGTGACCCATGCAACACAGTGCTCTCACCTCGGGGCCAGGGGCTCCGGCACCCTCCGCCGGAGCCGGGCCCCCGAACCCGTGGGAGCCTCCTCATGCGCCGCTTCGGAAACGCGCTCGCGGCGTTCAGCACCAGGTGGGTGCCGGACGCCTTCGTCTTCGCGGTCATCCTGTCCGCGCTCGTCTTCGGAATGGCCCTGTTCCTGACCGACCGCACCCCGATCCAGCTGGTCGGGGACTGGTACGGCGGGTTCTGGGGCCTGCTGGAGTTCGGCATGCAGATGACCCTGGTCCTGGTCACCGGGTACGCCCTGGCCTCGTCGCCTCCGGCGCGACGGGCGATCCACAGAGTGGCGGGGCTGGCCCGGGGTCCGCTGACGGCGGTGCTGGTCACGGCCCTGGGCTCGGCGCTGCTGGGCATGCTGCACTGGGGGCTCGGTCTGATCGCCGGTGCGCTCCTGGCCGTGGAGGTGGCCCGCTCCTGCAAGGAGCGCGGGATCAGGGTGCACTTCCCGCTCGTCGTCGCGGGCGGCTACACGGGGCTGATGGTCTGGCACAGCGGGCTGTCCGGATCGGCGCCGCTGCTCGTCAACACCCCGGGGCACTTCCTGGAGGACCAGATCGGCCTTGTGCCGCTCAGCGAGACCATCTTCCAACCCTTCAACCTGGTCTTCCTCGCGGCCATGCTGATCGGCGCCCCTCTGCTGCTGATGAGCATGACCCCCAAGCCGGAGGAGAGCGAGGAGATCGGCGACACCGCCGAGAGCGGCCCCGGCGGGATCGGGCGGCCCGCCAAGGAGGAACTGCGCGCCCTGTCACCGGCCCAGCGCCTCATGCACAGCCGTGTCCTGGTGTACGCGGTGGTCGCCGTGGGGCTGGTGTACCTCGTGCCCGCCATCGTGACCAACGGTGTGGTGGGCATGGACATCAACATGCTCAACTTCGCGTTCCTCATGGCCGGGCTCGGCCTGCACGGAACGCTCGCCAGCTACTCGGCGGCGGCCGCCGAGGGGGCGAGGAACGCCTCCGCCGTGATCATCCAGTTCCCCTTCTACGCCGGGATCATGGGGATCATGGACACCTCGGGGCTGCTGGAGGTCATCACCCAGTGGTTCATCTCGTTCTCCACCCCGTTCACGTATCCGTTCTGGGCCCTGATCAGCGCGTGCCTGGTCAACCTGGCCGTGCCCTCGGGCGGCGGCCAGTGGGCCGTGCAGGGGCCGGTGGTCATCGGCGCCACCGAGTCCCTGGGCATCCGCCCCGGGGTGGGCGTCATGGCGGTGGCCATGGGCGACCAGCTGACCAACGGCATCCAACCGTTCTGGGCGCTGCCGCTGCTCGCGCTCACCAAGCTGCGGGCGGGTCGAATCCTGGGCTACTCGGCGGTCGTGATGCTCTTCGGCATCCTCGTCGCCTCCCTGTGCATCACGTTCCTGACCTGAGCCCCGTCAGCGGCGGTCCCGGATGCCCTCGGGCAGGTCGCGCACGTTGATCACCTCGGTCTCGGGGTCGCCCGGCGCCAGCCCCGAGCTGAACGACTCCTGAGGACGGCGGGCGGTCTCGCTGATGGTCAGCAACAGGCCCACGATCAGCCAGTTGGCCATCAGCGCGGACCCGCCCGCGGACAGGAAGGGTGTGGTCATACCGGTGAGCGGGATGATCAGCGTCGCCCCGCCCAGCACGATGAACACGTCGAACGCGGTGATGAAGCCGTAGCCGAGCGCGGTGAGCTTGAGGAACACGTCCCGGCAGCCAAGGGAGATGCGCAGCGCCCGCTGGGCGAAGAGCAGCAGCAGGGTGAGCACCGCCATGAGCCCGGTCAGGCCCAGCTTCTCGCCCATCGACACCAGGATGAGGTCGCTGTCGGCGGCGAACAGGTTCTCCGCGTTGCCACTGTGGAAACCGGTCCCCAGCAGCCCGCCGTAGGCCAGGGCGATCATGCCCTCCACCACCTGGAAGCTGCCGCCCTCGCTGTGGTAGACGTCCGGGTCGAACGCGTTCAGCCAGATCCGCACCCGGTTCTGCACGTGCCCGAAGATCAGGTAAGCCACGTAGGCGCCGGCGGAGAAGGCCACCAGCCCGATCAGCACCCAGGACTTGCGCGCGGTGGCCGCGTACAGCACCGCCAGGAACGTGCCGAACAGCAGCAGCGAGGTGCCGAGGTCCTTGGTGCCCACCAGGAGGAGGATCGCCACTCCCCAGCCCACGGCCATCGGGGCCAGGTCCCGGGCGCGCGGCGCGCTGAACACCTTCACCCCGCCCACCCTGAAGGTGCGGGTGACCAGCGCCATCACGTCGCGCTGGCGGCCCAGGTACGAGGCCAGGAAGATCACCAGCAGCACCTTCGCGAACTCCGAGGGCTGCATGGTGAAGGGCCCGATCATGATCCACCGCCGGGCGCCCAGCACCTCGTGGCCCAGGGGCGACAGCGGGAGCAGCAGCAGGACCAGCGCGGCCAGGGCGATGAGGTAGGTGTACATGGTCAGGCGGCGCGGCTGTCTCACGAACACGATGGCGGCGGCGCACAGCACCATGCCGACCAGCGTCCACATCAGCTGCCTGTCGGCCTCACTGCTGCCGGGGGCGAGGTCCCGGGTCATCTGGAGCGCCCAGATCATGGTGATGCCGAGCCCGCTGAGAGCCGTGGCGACCGGGAGCAGCACGGGGTCGGCGTAGGGGGCCACGAACCGCAGCAGCACGTGCAGGGCGATCGCGCCCGCGCCGAGCACCACGCCGTACAGCAGCACCCGGTCGTCGACGCCGCCGGTCACCGACAGCGACGCGTACACGAGGGCGGCGAAGGTCACCCCGATCGACGCGAGCAGCAGCGCCAGTTCGGCGCGTCTTTGTCGTGCGGGGCGCAGAGCCCCGTCCAGTGGTTCGGTCCGCGGGTTGGCCATGCTCGTCCTCTACCGTTCACGCGGGGCCGTGGCTGTTCCGGTGTGGATGGGGGGACGGGCGGCCCTCAGTTGGAACTATAGACACGGGTGGGGGCCGGGCAAGCGGAACGGCCACTTCCGGGCGGTTCGGTTTAACCGGTACGTACCGATGTGGAGGTCACCCGGGCCGCGCCGGTGGGCGAATCGTCCGCTATGGACTAGACCAATCTGGCAGGGCGGGCACCACCCACCGGTCCGGGGGTCGCTAGTCTCGTGTCCGGGTCCGGAAACTGTGGGCCCAGACATCGAAGAGACGGAGAGATCGTGGCGTCCATCGAGGCAGTAACGGCGCGGGAGATCCTTGACTCCCGGGGCAACCCGACAGTCGAGGTCGAGGTCCTGCTCGACGACGGGACCCTCACTCGCGCTGGTGTCCCCAGCGGTGCCTCCACCGGCAGGTTCGAGGCGGTCGAGCTGCGTGACGGCGGCGACCGGTACGGCGGCAAGGGCGTGACCAAGGCCGTCACCGCCGTCAACGACGAGATCGCCGACGAGCTGCTCGGCCACACCCCCGACGAGCAGCGCATCATCGACCGCGCGCTCATCGACCTGGACGGCACCCCGGACAAGTCCCGGATCGGCGCCAACGCCATCCTGGGCACCTCCCTGGCCGTGGCCAAGGCCGCCGCCGAGGAGGCGGGTCTGCCGCTGTTCCGCTACATCGGTGGTCCCAACGCGCACGTCCTGCCCGTCCCGATGATGAACATCCTCAACGGTGGCGCGCACGCCGACAGCAACGTCGACATCCAGGAGTTCATGGTCGCGCCCATCGGCGCCCCGACCTTCTCCGAGGCCGTGCGCTGGGGTACCGAGGTCTACCACTCCCTGAAGTCGGTCCTGAAGTCGCACGGCCTGGGCACCGGCGTCGGCGACGAGGGCGGCTTCGCCCCGAACCTGGAGAGCAACCGTGCCGCGCTGGACCTGATCGTCGAGGCGATCGAGAAGGCCGGGTACAAGGTCGGCACCGACATCGCGCTGGCCCTGGACGTGGCCGCCAGCGAGCTGTTCTCCGACGGCGTGTACACCTTCGAGGGCAAGTCCCGCACCGCCGAGGAGATGGCCACCTACTACGGGGAGCTCGTCGACGCCTACCCGCTGGTCTCCATCGAGGACCCCCTCGACGAGGAGGACTGGGACGGCTGGAAGAAGCTCACCGAGCAGCTCGGCGCCAAGGTCCAGCTGGTCGGCGACGACCTGTTCGTCACCAACCCGGAGCGGCTCCAGCGCGGCATCCTCGCCGACACCGCCAACTCGCTCCTGGTGAAGGTCAACCAGATCGGTACCCTCACCGAGACGCTGGACGCGGTCTCCCTCGCCCAGCGCAGCGGTTACACGGCGATGATCAGCCACCGGTCCGGCGAGACCGAGGACACCACCATCGCCGACATCGCGGTGGCCACCAACGCCGGGCAGATCAAGACCGGTGCCCCGGCGCGCAGCGAGCGGGTCGCCAAGTACAACCAGTTGCTGCGTATCGAGGAGGAACTGGACGACGCCGCCGTCTACGCGGGCGTGTCGGCCTTCCCGAGGTTCGCCAAGCGCGGCTAGTCTGCCCCAGTGTCCCGCGAAACCAAGCAGCAGCCCACAAAGGCCAAGAAGGCGACCAAAGCCGACAGGCCTGCGAAGGCCGCTGCCCGCAAGGGCGCCAAGCGCGCGGGTGACGCGGGCACGAAGGACGCGGGCGTGGGCCGCACCCCCAGGGTGCGGCCCATGCTCACCAGCCGCGCGGCCATCCTCGCGCTGGTCGTGTGCGTGATCGCCCTGAGCCTGGCCTATCCGCTGCGCGAGTACGTCATGCAGCAGTCGGAGATCGCGCAGCTCAAGGAGGAGCGCGCCCGCATGGAGGAGAATGTCGCCCACCTCCAGGAGCGCGAGGAGGCCCTGGGCGACGAGGGCTACGTGGAGCGCGAGGCCCGCGCCCGGCTCCACTACCAGTACCCCGAAGAGACCGCCTACATCGTCATCAGGCCCGGTTCCGAGGCCGAGGCCGAGGCGGGCCCGGCCGAGCCCACCGAACCGTGGTTCACCGAGCTGTGGCGCTCGGTGGAGGAGGCCGACAGCCCGGACCCGGACGCCGGTCTCTAGGTCCGACGGACCCGGCCCGGGCGGGTACGGCGGCAACTATGCTGGGCTGGTCATGACTTCCGCAGATCAGCCCGTTCCGGGGCACACCGACGGCGGTCCCGCGTCCGAACGGGACCTCGCCGCCATCGAACTCCAGTTGGGCCGCCAGCCGCGCGGGGTCCGTGCCGTAGCGCACCGGTGCCCGTGCGGCCTCCCCGACGTGGTGAAGACCGCTCCCCGCCTGGAAGACGGCACCCCCTTCCCGACGTTGTACTACCTGACATGCCCACGTGCCGCCTCGGCGATCGGCCGCCTCGAGAACGAGGGCCGTATGCGTCGGATGCAGGAGCGCCTGGGCGAGGAGCCCGAGCTCCAGGAGGCCTACACCCGGGCCCACGAGTCCTACCTGGAGGAGCGCGCCGAGCAGGCGCGCGCCGACGGGATGGAGCCGTTGCCCGAGGGGATGCAGAGCACCGGGGGCATGCCGAGCAGGGTCAAGTGCCTGCACGCGCTGGTCGGCCACGAGCTGGCGGCGCCGGGCACCAACCCGTTCGGGGCGGAGGCCCTGGCCGAACTTCCGGACTGGTGGGCCAAGGGCCCGTGCGTGTGCGTGGACGAGAACGCCCCTGAGGGCGCTGAAGGGACGGACGCTTCATGAGCGGTGTCGCGGCGATCGACTGCGGAACCAACTCGATCAGGCTGCTGATCGCCGACGTGGTCTTCCTGGGCGACGACGAGGTCCAGGTGGTCGACGTCGACCGTCGGATGGAGATCGTGCGCCTGGGCCAGGGGGTCGACGAGACCGGGGCGTTCGCGCCCGAGGCCCTGGAGCGGACCTTCGAGGCGCTGCGCGGCTACGCGGAGACCATCGAGGCGCACGGGATCGAGCTGGGCCCGGACGCGGTGCGCATGGTCGCCACCAGCGCGACCAGGGACGCCAGTAACCGCCAGGAGTTCGTGGACGGTGTCCGCGAGATCCTGGGCGTGGAGCCCGAGGTGGTGACCGGTCTGGACGAGGCCGAGCTGTCCTTCGTGGGCGCCACGGCCGAGCTGGAGGCACAGGCCGCCGAGGGCGAGGCCGACGCGGACTTCACGCCGCCGTTCCTGGTGGTCGACATCGGCGGGGGCTCCACGGAGTTCGTGCTGGGCGGTCTGGACGACGACGAGGACCTCGTACGCGCGGCCCTGTCGGTGGACGTCGGCTGCGTGCGCATGACCGAGCGCCACCTGCGCGACGACCCGCCCACCAGGGAGCAGATCGAGGCGGCCACGGCCGACATCGACGCCGCCCTGGACGAGGTGGAGAAGGTCGTCCCGCTGCGGGAGGCCGGTTCGGTGGTGTGTGTGGCCGGGACCGCGACCACGGTCGCCGGGATCGCGATGGACCTGCCCGAGTACGACTCGGAGCTGATCCACCACTCGCGGGTCTCGGCCGAGGACCTGGAGCGGATCACGGGTGAGCTGTTGGTCTCGCGGCACGCGGAGCGTGCGGAGATCGGCGTGATGCACCCGGGCCGCGTGGACGTGATCGCGGCGGGCGCGCTGGTGCTGTCCCGTGTGCTGGCGCGGACCGGAGCGGACCACTTCACCACGAGTGAGCACGACATCCTCGACGGTGTCGCGTGGAGTCTCATCGTCCCTGAGTAAGAACCAGGGCAAACTAGTACTGAATAGGACATAACCTCCTCGAAAGGGACCTTCGGGTGATCCGGAGGGGCCTTTCGAGGGGGGTCCAGCAGGGCCCTCGGGTGAGACGCGTCACCCGGAAGACCCTTGTGAATGCATTCACAACTCATCTGACCTGCACAAACGTCCTCGCCTCGCACGTGGGGATGGTGGGAAGGTGGGCGGATGTGAACCTTCTCTGCGGGGAGGGGCTTGTGAAAGAATGCACAAGCAACCTTCCAGAGAGTCGGGAGCAAGAACCACGGCTCCACGGACCCCGGTGCGGGGAACCGGGAACGTGACAGCCTTCGCGGCCCTTGAGGCAAGGGCGCCAAAGATTAACCGTTAGGGCGGAAATGCGATGACCGAGAGCAGGAACTACCGGCTGGTGCACGGTGGCGGGGACGAGGCGGAGATCCCGCACATCCTCATCGTCGGCGGCGGTTACCTCGGGATGTACACCGCGAGGCGACTGGAGAAGAAGCTCGGATCCGGTGAGGCCCGCATCACCGTCATCGACCCGAACTCCTACATGACCTACCAGCCCTTCCTGCCCGAGACGGCCGCGGGCAACATCTCGCCGCGCAACGTCGTGGTCCCGCTGCGGAAGGTCTTCGACCGGGTCCGCGTGCTGGGCGGCCGCGTCGTGCGCATCGACCACGCCGACAACACGGTCCGCTACGAGCCCAACGTCGGTCAGCCCGAGACGCTCCACTACGACTACCTCGTGATGGCGGCCGGAGCGGTCTCGCGCACCCTGCCCATCCCCGGCCTGGCCGAGTGGGGCATCGGGATCAAGACCGTCGAAGAGGCGGCCTACCTGCGCAACCACGTGCTCAACCAGCTCACCATCGCCGACTCCACCGATGACGAGGCCGTGCGCGCCAAGGCGCTCAACTTCGTGTTCGTCGGCGGCGGGTTCGCTGGCGCCGAGGCCATCGCCGAGCTGGAGGACATGGTCCGCGACGCGATCCGCATCCACCCGTCGATCGACCACTCCGAGGTGAACTTCTACCTCATCGAGGCCGCGGACAAGATCCTGCCCGAGGTCGGCCCGGAGGTCGGCGGCAAGGCGCTCAACCAGCTCCGCCGCCGTGGCATCGACGTCCGCCTCAAGACCTTCCTCGAGTCCGCCGTGGACCAGCGCATCAAGCTCAGCGACGGTGCCGAGTTCGACGCGGGCACCCTGGTGTGGACCGCGGGCGTCAAGCCCAGCCCGGTCGTCTCCGCCAGTGACCTGCCGCTGGGCCCCAAGGGTCACGTCGACACCAGCGAGTACCTCACCGTCAACGGCACGGACAACGTCTTCGCCGGTGGCGACAACGCCCAGGTCCCCGACGGCAACGGCGGCTACTACCCGCCCAACGCCCAGAACGCGGTCCGCCAGGCGCCGGTGCTCGCCGACAACGTCATCGCGACCCTGCGCAACGGCAAGCTCAAGGCCTACCAGCACAAGAACCTCGGTGCGGTCGCCGGGCTCGGCCTGCACAAGGGCGCGGCCCAGCTGTTCGGCAAGATCAAGCTCAACGGCCGCCTGGCCTGGTACGCGCACCGCTCGTACCACCTGCTCGCGGTGCCGACCTTCAACCGCAAGCTGCGGGTCCTCTCGGACTGGACGCTCGCCTTCTTCCTGCGCCGCGACTTCGCCGCGCTTCCGGAGATGTCCGAGCCGCGCCAGGCCTTCGAGGAGGCCAGCCAGCCGCAGGTCGAGGACGGCCGCCTGCGCCGCGTGAGCTGATCCCGCGCGACGCCTTCGGCGCGAACACGAACGAAACGACCGGCCTTCTCGCGAAGCCGGTCGTTTCGTGTCCCCATCCGGCCAAGCTGAACCAAAGTGGGCAATCGGCCCGGCCGGTATGATGGGCCACGCCCTCGTAGCCCAATGGAAGAGGCAGGCCCCCTAAAAGGGTCACAAGTGTCGGTTCGAGTCCGACCGGGGGTACTTTGTTTGCTTTGGGCCTCCGCTTCGCTTTGGCCCGGGTTCGGCGCCTTTGCAGAGGAACCTTCGGTGTCTGCGGTGTGATGGCTCGTTCCTCGCAATCCCACCTCCACCACCTCCAGAACCCTCTCCGGCGCTTTGGCTTTCTCTGGGCCTCCGCTTCGCTTCGGCCCGGGTTCGGCGCCTTTGCAGAGGAACCTTCGGT
This sequence comes from Nocardiopsis sp. B62, assembly GCF_018070675.1. Classification (NCBI taxonomy): domain Bacteria; kingdom Bacillati; phylum Actinomycetota; class Actinomycetes; order Streptosporangiales; family Nocardiopsidaceae; genus Nocardiopsis; species Nocardiopsis sp. B62. The sequence continues at coordinate 28,179 of NZ_JAGPXK010000028.1, forward strand.
GTCTGCGGTGTGATGGCTCGTTCCTCGCGATCCCACCTGCGCCACCTCCAGAACCCTCTCCGGCGCCGAACCAAAGCACCCCCCTTGCGGCTGGGGCGTACAGGCTGGACTCACGCCTGTGGCTGAGGTGTCCGGTCCGTACTCCGCCGGTGGCTGAGGTCCCGATTCGCTCCACCCGTGGCTCAGGTGCCTGGTTCGCACTCCGCCATGCTGAGGTGCCTGGTCAGGTCTCACGCCTGTGGCTGAGGTGCCTGGTCCGCATTCCACCATGGTTGAGGTGAGCGGTCGGGACTCCGCCAGTGGCTGAGGGGGTGGGCGTGGGCGCTCGTGTGGGGGTCAGCCCTGTTCCATGAGCAGTTGGAGCTGGGCGAACAGGCGCTCTCCCGGGTCGGAGAGGTCGATTCCGCTCACCGAGGCCGCGCGGCGCACGCGGTAGCGGAGCGTGTTGGGGTGGATGTGCAGCCGCTCGGCGGCCGCCCTCGCGTCACCGAAGGCCTCCAGATAGGCCAGCAGGGAGTGGACGAGGTCGGCGCCGCCCGCCTTGTCGTACTCGATCAGTCGGCTCACCCGGGGGTCGCGCAGCGACGGGTCGGCGCGCAGGTGCGCCAGGGTCTCGCTGATCAGAACCCGGGAGCGCACGTCGGAGATGGTGGCCACCTCCCAGTCGGTGCCGCCGTCCAGGTCGCGGCCCATCGCGTCCAGCACCCGGTCGGCCTCGGCGCGGGACTCGGGGACGTCGCGCAGCCGCTCCACCAGTGAACCCACGGCCGCCTGCACGCGCAGACCCAGCGCCGCCCGCGCGGCCGCCACGGTCTTTCGGGTCAGGGCCAGCACCGACTGCTCCACCCCGCGCCAGCCGTCGCCGCCCGGGGCACGGGCCAGGTCCGGCAACAGCACGTACACGCGGCCGTCGAGCTCGGTCACCAGGGAACTGCGGCGGTAGGCGGCCGTGTGCACGGACACCAGATCGATGAGCTGGCGGCGGCGCAGCTCCCGCACGGGCCGGTCCGGGCGCTCACCGTCCGCCCCCTCGGGTTCGGCCTCTCCCGAGGCGGGATGACTGAGCGAGAAGGCCGCCACCAGAGCTGCTCTCTCGGTGTGCACCTCGACGGTGTCCGCGAGGGCGCTGGCGTCGATCCGCCCCTCCAACAGGCTGGACAGCAGGTCCTCGCGCAGCCGCAGACCGGCGCTGGTCTGGGTGCGCTGCCGGATCATCTGGAGCGCGGTCGTGCGGGCGGCCCCGAGCAGCGCCTCCTCGGCGTGCTGGGACAGCGGCTGGGAACCCTCCTGCACCCAGATGGCGCCCAAGGGTTGGCGCCCGGCGTGGATGCCCACCGCAAGGCGGCGGCGGATCCCGAGCTCGGGGTGCTCCTCGACCCGGACCACCTCCTCACCCGCGCGCAGCTTCGTGAACACGCCCCACTCCCGCAGCAGCGCCAGGTAGGACTCCGGCCCCTGGCGGCCGAGCACGGACAGGCGGCGCAGCTCGTCCACCTCCGCTCCGCTGGAGTAGGCCAGCACGCGGCTGGCGGAGTCCTCGATGCTCACCAGCCCGCCGGTGAGCTGGGCGATGGTCTGCGCCATGGAGAACAGGTCCCCGGTGGCCTCACCCAGGTCCTCCGAGGTGTTCAGCCGGGCGTCGTCCACGATGCTCTGGCACACCGACTGGAGCTGGTCCCAGCGCACCTCGGGCCGGACCGCGAGGAGCGCCACGCCGCTCTCCTGCGCCTCGGCGCGCAGCGTCCTCAGCTCGTCGGCGCCGGAGCGGGAACGGCCCCGGGGGTCGCCGGAGGGCGGGATGGTCTCCTCGGCGGGGGCGTACCCTCCGGCCTTGACCGCGACCGCCGTGGCGCCCTGCGCCGCCAGGGCCCGGACCAGACGGCGGGCGGCCCCGCCGCGCACGCCGATCAGTAGGACCAGGTCCCCTTCGCGGGCCTCCACGCGGTCCTCGGGGTCGATGATCACGACGTTGTCCACCTGGACATCCAGCCCGTCCGGTGCGGCGGCGACGTCCAGGATCGGGTCGCCGAGGGCCAGGAGAAGCCTGCGCAGGGGCAGGCCCGACCCCTCTTCACTCTGTGGTACTGAATGACCAGGCATGACGTGGTTCCTCACCGGTCGGGTCCGGTGACCGACACTACTGGAGGGGCGGGGGAGTGGCGTCGGCTCTTGTGAGGTCACAAGTGCCTGGGTTTGTCCTGGTGAACAAATAAGGCTGGCAAAGAGTGGCCCGTCCCACAAGGTCCGCGCGGGGTGGTTCTGGGACTGTTGAATCAGTCAACCCTGCTCATACAGGGACATTCTTTCCAGGGAGGTGCCCATGGACGCAGTGACCAACGTCCCGCAGCCGGTGAACGAGCCCGTTCTCACCTACGCGCCCGGGAGCGCCGAGCGTGCCGAGCTCGTTGCCAAGCTCGAGGAGCTCGGTCGCGAGAGCATCGACCTGCCGATGCGCATCAACGGCGAGAGCCGTATGGGTGGCGGCGACCCGATCGACGCCGTCCAGCCGCACAACCACGCGTCCGTCCTGGGCACCATGCGCAACGCCACCCACCAGGACGCCCGCGACGCCATCGCCGCCGCGAAGGCCGCCGCTCCCGCCTGGCGCGCCATGTCCTTCGACGACCGCGCCGCGATCATCCTCCGCGCCGCCGAGCTGCTCGCCGGCCCCTGGCGCGCCACGATCAACGCCGCCACCATGCTCGGCCAGTCGAAGACCGTCCAGCAGGCGGAGATCGACGCGGCCTGTGAGCTCATCGACTTCTGGCGCTTCAACGTCTCCTACGCCCGCCAGCTCATGGAGCAGCAGCCCCTGAGCGTGCGCGGCGTGTGGAACCGCATGGAGCAGCGTCCGCTGGAGGGGTTCGTCTACGCGATCACCCCCTTCAACTTCACCGCCATCGCGGGCAACCTGCCCACCGCCCCCGCCCTCATGGGCAACGTGGTCGTGTGGAAGCCGTCCCCGACCCAGCAGTTCGCCGCCGAGCTCACCATGCGCCTCCTGGAGGAGGCCGGTATGCCCCCCGGCGTCATCAACATGGTCACCGGTGACGGCCTGGCCGTCTCGGACATCGCGCTCAACGACCCCGAGCTGGCCGGTGTGCACTTCACCGGTTCCACCAAGACCTTCCAGCACCTGTGGAAGAGCGTCGGCGAGAACATCTCCAACTACCGCTCCTACCCGCGCATCGTGGGCGAGACCGGTGGCAAGGACTTCATCGTCGCCCACCCCTCCGCCGACCCGGAGATCCTGCGCACCGCCATCGTGCGCGGCGCCTTCGAGTACCAGGGCCAGAAGTGCTCCGCCGCTTCCCGCGCCTTCGTCGCCCGCTCCGTGTGGGAGAGGATGCGCGACGACCTGGTCGCCGAGACCGAGGCCCTCACCATGGGCGACGTCACCGACCTGTCGAACTTCGTCGGCGCCGTCATCGACCGTCGCTCCTTCGACAAGCTGGCCAAGGTCCTGGAGGACGCCAAGTCCGACCCGACCCTGGAGATCATCGCGGGCGGCACCGCCGACGACTCGGTGGGCTACTTCGTGCGCCCCACGATCATCGAGGGCACCGACCCCACCAACGACGTGTTCCGCACGGAGTACTTCGGCCCGGTGATCGCCGTCCACGTCTACGAGGACGACAAGTTCGAGGACGTCCTCAAGATCGTGGACGAGGGCTCCGCCTACGCGCTGACCGGCGCCATCCTGGCCAACGACCGCAGCGCGGTGGCCAAGGCGACCGAGGCCCTGCGCTTCGCGGCGGGCAACTTCTACATCAACGACCGCCCGACCGGCTCCATCGTCGGTCAGCAGCCCTTCGGCGGCGGTCGCGCCTCCGGCACCAACGACAAGGCCGGTTCCGCCCAGAACCTGTCCCGCTGGGCCAGCCCGCGCGCCATCAAGGAGACGTTCGTCGCGCCGACGGTCTCCTCCTACCCCCACCAGGGGTAGTCACCCGGCGGCGCGCCCACTCCCGTCCGAGTCGCGGCCGCCGCCACCCACGGGGCCCGCTCGTTTCCGAGCGGGCCCCGGCCCCCCGAGGAACCCATCGCGCGGACGGCACACCGCCCGCGCGCAACGCCCGCGCCAGCCCCATCGGCTCGCGCACGTCTCTTCGAGGTCACCATGCTTCGTAAGCCCCTGCTGCTCGCCGCCAGGTCCGCCACCTGCCGCAAGATCGTCGAGCGCACTCCCATGACCCGGGCCATGGTCACGCGCTTCGTCGCGGGCTCCACCCAGGAGGAGGCCCTTCCGGCCGTCCGCGAGCTGGCCAAGGACCGCTACATCACCCTGGACTTCCTCGGTGAGGACACCACGGACCTGTCCCAGGCCACCGCCACCGTGACCGCCTACCAGGACCTGCTCGGGGCCCTCGGCGAGGCCAGTCTGGGCGACCGCGCCGAGGTCTCGGTCAAGCTGTCGGCCGTCGGTCAGTTCCTGAACCAGGACGGCGAGAAGATCGCGCTGGAGAACGCGCGCCTGATCGCCGAGGCCGCCCAGGCGATCGGCACCACGGTGACCCTCGACATGGAGGATCACACCACCACCGACTCGACGCTGGGCATCCTGCGTGAGCTGCGCGAGGACTTCCCGTTCGTGGGCGCGGTGCTCCAGGCCTACCTGCACCGCACCGAGGCCGACTGCCGCGACCTCAGCGGCGCCGGTTCCCGTGTGCGCCTGTGCAAGGGCGCCTACGACGAGCCCGAGTCGGTGGCCTTCCGCGACAAGCACGAGGTCGACAGGGCCTACGTGCGGGCGCTGAAGGTCCTCATGGAGGGCGACGGCTACCCGATGGTCGCCTCGCACGACCCGCGCATGGTCGCCATCGCCGGTGAGCTGGCCGCCGCCAACGGCCGCGGCGCGGACGACTACGAGTACCAGATGCTCTACGGCATCCGGGACGGCGAGCAGGTCCGCCTGGCCGCCGAGGGTAAGCGCATGCGCGTCTACGTCCCCTACGGCGACGAGTGGTACGGCTACTACATGCGCCGCCTGGCCGAGCGTCCGGCCAACATGCTCTTCCTGGCGCGGTCCCTGGTGACCCGCAACTAGGAGAGCGGCCGTCGCCACGGCGACGTCGAACGGGCCCGTGCCGGTGTGATCCGGCTCGGGCCCGTTTCGCAACGGTGACCTTGGCGCCGGAACCCCCGGGCCGGGCCGTACGTTACTTTGTGGGCAGCAATCCACGCGTGAAAGGCCATTACTAGACATGCGGATGCGGAGTTCCAACCCCGTCCTCAAGCGGGCGCTTCAGCAGCAGTCCGGACCCCAGCAGGGGTACGGGCAGCCCGGCTACGGTCAGCAGGGCTACGGGCAGCAGGGTTACGGACAGGCGTACCCGCAGCCCTACGGCCAGCAGGGATACCCCCAGCAGGGCTACCCGCAGCAGGGTTACCCCCAGCAGGCCCAGGCCGAGCAGCCGATGACCATCGACGACGTCGTCGTGCGCACCGGCATGACCCTGGGCGCCGTCGCGATCTTCGGCGTCATCAACTACTTCCTCTTCTTCTCGGGCAACCCGGGCCTGGCCATGGGCCTGATGTTCCTGGGCATGATCGGCGGGCTCATCCTGGGCCTGGTGATCGCGTTCAAGCAGATCACCAACCCGGTCGCGATCCTGTCGTACGCGGCCCTGGAGGGCCTGCTCGTCGGTGGTCTGTCCGCCGTGCTCGGCAACATGCTGTCGATGCAGATGGGCGACCCCTCGGCGGGCACCTCACTGGTCTCCCAGGCCGTGATCGGTACCGTCGCGGTCTTCGGTGTGATGCTCGCGCTGTACAAGTTCCGCATCATCAAGGTGACCGACGGCTTCGTCAAGGCCGTCTCCTACGCCGTACTCGGTGCGGCCGCGCTGATGCTGGTCAACTTCGTGCTCAGCTTCTTCATCGCCGGCGGCATGGGTCTGCGTGAGCCCACCTGGCTGGGCCTCGGCGTCGGCATCGTGTTCGTCGTCCTGGCCGCGCTCACCCTCGCCATCGAGTTCCGTGGCATCGAGGAGGGCGTCAACGCCGGCATCCCGAACAAGTTCGCCTGGCAGTTCGCCTTCGGCCTGACCGTCTCCGTGGTCTGGCTGTACATCGAGATCCTGCGTCTGCTCTGGCTGATCAAGACGATGTTCGCGGACTAGCGCTCCGCGTGACGAGGGGCCGTCGCCCGGGTTCTTCCCGGGGGCGGCCCCTCCGCCGTTTCGGTCAGGCGGAATTCGGGCGGGGCGACGGGATGGAGCGGTTCCGGCGGCGGCGGTCGTACTCGGTGACGATCGCGTGCGCGTAACCATGGGTGAGGTCGTACTCGTCCGCGAGCCAGCGTGACCGGTCGGCGGGGCGCAGGAGGCCCGGTCCCTGGTCGAGCGAGTCGAACCACTCGTGGAGTCCTCGGCCGGTGACGACCGGGATGCGTTCGATGAGCTTGGCGTGGATCTCCGGCGAGTGGGTCACCGTCATAGGCACCTCCGCAGTGCGTTGAACGTGTGGCACTTACCTGCGACCCTGCATCAGGATCGCGGCGGGGACAAGACCCGGGCACCAGCTTTTACCTTGGCGAAGTGGGAACGTTTGCCTGCGGGACGCCCGTAGCCGAACCCGGGGCGCCAAGGGCTCCGGAGACACAGAAAGGGGCCCCGAACCGCTGTCCGGGGCCCCTTCCGAGCGCTAGCTGAGACGCTCGAAGACGGCGGCCATGCCCTGGCCGCCACCCACGCACATGGTCTCCAGGCCGAAGGTCCTGTCGTGGAACTGGAGGCCGTTGATCAGCGTGCCGGTGATGCGGGCGCCGGTGCTGCCGAACGGGTGGCCCACGGCGATGCCGCCGCCGTTGACGTTCAGCTGGGAGTCGATGTCGATGCCCAGCTGGTCGGCGGAGGGCAGCACCTGGGCGGCGAAGGCCTCGTTGATCTCGGCGAGGTCGATGTCGCCGATGGCCATGTTGGCGCGGGCCAGGGCCTGCCTGGAGGCCTCGACCGGGCCCAGGCCCATGATCTCGGGGCTGAGGCCGGTCACGCCGGTGGAGACGATGCGGGCCAGCGGGGTGATGCCCAGCTGCTTGGCCTTGGTGTCGCTCATGATGACCAGCGCGGAGGCGCCGTCGTTGAGCGGGCAGGCGTTGCCCGCGGTGACGGTGCCGTCGGGGCGGAAGACCGGCTTGAGCTGCGAGACCTTCTCGTAGGTGGTGCCGCGGCGGATGCCGTCGTCGGTGCTCACCACGGTGCCGTCCGGCAGCGTCACCGGGGTGATCTCCCGCTCCCAGAAGCCGTTGTCGAGCGACTTCTCGGCGAGGTTCTGCGACCGGACGGCGAACTCGTCCTGGCGCTGGCGGGAGACGCCGGTGATCTCGGCGACGTTCTCCGCGGTCTGGCCCATCTCGATGTAGGCGTCGGGCAGGACGCCGTCCTCGCGCGGGTCGGTCCAGGTGCCCTGGCCGCCCTCCTTGCGCCTCTCGGTGCGCGCCTTGGCGTCGGCGAAGACCGGGTTCTCGTTCTGCGGGTTGTCGCTGCTGCCGTTGACGAAGCGGCTCACGGTCTCCACGCCCGCCGAGACGAACACGTCGCCCTCGCCCGCCCTGATGGCGTGGTAGGCCATCCGGGTGGTCTGGAGGGAGGAGGAGCAGTAGCGGGTGACGGTGGTGCCCGGGACGGTGTCCAGGCCCAGCTGCACGGCGACGATACGGGCCAGGTTGAAGCCCTGGTCACCGCCGGGGAGGCCGCAGCCGAGCATGAGGTCGTCGATGCTCTTCGGGTCGAGCTCGGGGACCTTGGCCAGGGCGGCGCCGACAATCTGGGTGGTCAGGTCGTCCGGCCGCAGGTCCTTGAGGGACCCCTTGAAGGCTCGGCCGATCGGGGAGCGCGCGGTGGCGACGATGACTGCTTCGGGCATGTTCTCGTCCTTGTTCGGTGCACGGCGGGTCTTGTTACTCACCAGTTAACCCGTCCGGCGCTCCGCCGCGCCACCCGGGGTCGGCCTTGGCGCGTCCGCCTCGGCGGGCGGTTCGGGCGGTGTCGGGCGGGCCCCTCCCCGGAGTCGGAAGGGGCCCCGCACGAGGGCGCTCCAACGGCCCTGGGCGCCGCTCGGCTCCTGGTCGGCGGCGCGGGACACCTCCGTGCCGGGGGTCTGCGCGGCCACCACGGCGGCGCGGTCCAGGGGCAGTACGCCCTCGGTGCGCCCCGCCTCGTCGAGCTCGGGGAGCAGCCCCAGGGCCGCGCAGGCGGAGGGCAGGACGACGAACGCCGCCTCGGCGTACCCGCGCGCCGACGGATGGAACCGGTCCGGTCCGAACATGGACAGGGGATCCGAGCGGAAGTCGTCCGCGAGGACGTCGCTCAACGAGACCGTGCGTCCGCCCGCCTGCGTCACCGCGATGGTCTGGGCGGCCGCCAGCTGCCGTGAGGCGCGGCGGGCCACCGAGCGGAGCGGCCAGCCGATGGGGCGGACGGTGCCGAGGTCGGGGCAGGTGGCCACCACCACGGGGGTGCCCAGCCCGACCAGTTCGGCGGTGACCTCGCGCAGCGCGGCCACGGCGTCGTTGGGGCGGACCCGGCGGATGACGTCGTTGGCGCCCACGAAGACCACCGCGATGTCGTAGTGCTTGCCGGGGAGTCCCGCCTCGGCGCGCTCCACCTGGGAGACGAGGTCGGCCGAGGTGGCGCCGGGGCTGGCGGTGCAGCGCAGCCACACCGGGCGGTCGACGGCGGCGGAGATGCCCGCCGCGAGGTGGGCGCCCGGTGTCTGCCGGGACTCGGTCACCGCGAACCCGGCCGCCGTGGAGTCGCCGAGCATCAACAGGCGCAGTGCCGGGCCCTCGCCCTCGCCGTAGGTGCCGTTGGCCCTGGGCCGGTCCCAGTCGGTGTGGCCGATCGCGTTCTTGGCGAGCCGGGCCTGGAGGTAGAGCAGGGCGACGGTGCCGCCGCCCACCAGCGTGAGACCGCCCCCGCCGAACGCGGTGGCGGCGGCGATGCGTCGGGCTCGCGCGGCTCGCAGCATCGGTACCCCCCGAAGCGTCCGACCAGCAGGTTATCCAGTCCGACGTTACCGGCGGGCCCCCTCGGGGTCACGTACCCCGAGGGCACACAATCGGTGCCCGGCGGTCAGCGAAGTCGGTCGCTCCGGTACGGGGTACCGCCCCACTGGTCCGAACCGGTCCACACCGCTCCCGGGGGCCTTGATCCAGGTGAGCGGCGCGAGACCGGTGAAATCGGCTTAGAGTCTGGATGTGGGAGCCGGACCGGTCCCATCTGCCCCGGGCGTCACCGGGGAAACACACGGGCGGGCCGAAGACCCGGTCGCCACGATGCGAAGGAGCGAAGTTGCGGGTACACGACTCACTGATCGACCTGGTCGGAGACACCCCCCTGGTCCGTCTTCGGAAGGTCACCGAGGGGTTGGCCCCGACGATCCTGGCCAAGGTCGAGTACTTCAACCCGGGCGGGTCGGTCAAGGACCGCATCGCGCTGCGCATGGTCGAGGCCGCGGAGAAGAGCGGAGAGCTCAAACCGGGCGGCACGATCGTCGAGCCCACCTCCGGTAACACCGGAATCGGCCTGGCCCTCGTGGCGCAGGAGAAGGGCTACCGCTGCGTCTTCGTCTGCCCCGACAAGGTCGGCCCGGACAAGCTGTCGGTGCTGCGCGCCTACGGGGCCGAGGTCGTGGTGTGCCCGACCACGGTCGCGCCCGAGCACCCCGAGTCCTACTACTCGGTCTCCGACCGCCTCGCCGCCGAGATCCCCGGTGCCTGGAAGCCCAACCAGTACGAGAACGAGAACAACCCGGAGTCCCACTACCACTCCACGGGTCCGGAGATCTGGGACCAGACCGAGGGCCGGATCACGCACTTCGTGGCGGGTATCGGCACCGGCGGCACCATCAGCGGCACCGGGCGGTACCTCAAGGAGGCCTCCAAGGGCGCCGTCCAGGTCGTCGGCGCCGACCCCGAGGGTTCCGTGTACTCCGGCGGCAGCGGCCGTCCGTACCTGGTCGAGGGCGTGGGCGAGGACATCTGGCCGGGCACCTATGACACGGCGATCTGCGACGAGATCGTACCGATCAGCGACAAGGACTCCTTCCTCATGACCCGCCGCCTGGCCAAGGAGGAGGGCCTGTTGGTGGGCGGCTCCTGCGGTCTGGCGGTCGAGGCGGCCCTGCGCGTGGCCAAGGACGCCGGGCCGGACGACGTCATCGTGGTCCTGCTGCCCGACGGCGGTCGCGGCTACCTCGGCAAGATCTTCAACGACGAGTGGATGTCCGACTACGGCTTCCTGTCCGCCGAGACCGAGGAGGCCACCGCCGGCCAGGTGCTCGCGGACAAGGAGGGGGAGATGCCCGACTTCGTGCACAGCCACCCCGACGAGACGGTCGGCACCGCCGTGGCGATCATGCGCGAGTACGGCGTCTCCCAGGTACCGGTGATGAAGGAGGAGCCCCCGGTCATGGCGGCAGAGGTGGTCGGCTCCATCGCCGAGCGCGACCTCCTGGACGCCCTGTTCGACGGCCGCGCCGAGCTGGACGACCTGGTCGAGACGCACATGGGCAAGCCGCTGTCCACGGTGGGCACGGGCACGCCGGTCAGCGACTGCGTCCGCCTGCTGCGCACCTCCGGCGCGCTGGTGGTGCTCCGCGACGGCAAGCCGGTGGGCATCCTCACCCGACAGGACCTGCTGGCCCACCTGTCCGGCTGATCCCCGCTCCCCGGGGACCGAACGACATTCGGGCCCCGGGGTTCACCTTCCGGACACGGTGCCGCATACTCGGACACTGCTAATGTTCGCGTCAGTACGTACTGGCCGGTAATAAGTAGGTGCACCCGTGTCGCGGCTCCTCAACTGGATCATCCGCTCCGCCTGGTCGTACGCGCGGAGCCACGGAGAGATCCGAGCCGACTCCAGGGCGGCCCGCAGGTTCGCGCGCTTCGGCGTCGGTTCGGCGATCGCCTTCCCCACGGCCACGCTCTACGGCGAGCCGTGGATCGAGATCGGCGTGCACACCGTCCTGGGCGGGGACATGACCCTCGCGGCCGGGATGGGCCCTGACTACGACCTCGGTGAGGGCTCCGTCGTGCGCATCGGTTCCGGCTGTGCCATCGGGCGGGGGTCGCACATCGTCGCGCACCGCTCGGTGGACATCGGCGACCACGTGTACACCGGTCCCTACGTCTACATCACGGACCAGAACCACGCCTACGCCAACACCGACATCCCGGTGGGCCTCCAGTGGCCCGTGGACGACCCGGTGAGTATCGGGGACGGGAGCTGGCTGGGCGCCAACAGCGTGATCCTGCCCGGGGTGCACCTGGGGAGGAACTCCGTGGTGGCCGCGGGGACCGTCGTGCGGCCGGGCAGATACCCGGACCACGCGGTGATCGCGGGCGTCCCCGGCAAGGTCGTGCGCTCGTACGACGAGCAGCTCGGCTGGGACCCGCCCCTGCGCGAGACCGGGACCCCCACCCGGGTCCCCACCCCGGTCACCGGGCTGCCTCCCGAGGCCCCCACCGAGCCCCCCGAACCCGGTTCGCCCACCCGCTTCCCCCCGGCCTGAGCGAGGCCTCGCGGGACGGAGCCCTCGTGCCGTCCCGTGCCGCCTGATCGTGGCGACCGAAGCCGCGGAACCCTCCAGATGAGGGCACCCCTTGTCCGGGATCGGCCCCGGACGTCGCATACGTCCGGGGACCGTCGCGGTGGGCCGTCCCGGAGGTGGGCCGGACAGCCGCGCGGGCACGCGGACCGAGGTGACCGCATCCTGAGATGTGCCTGTTGACAACGGGTTCCAGGCCGTTCCGGGGCACTAGGCTGGCCCCATGAAGTTCGACGGTTTTGAAACGCTGGCCATCCACGCGGGGCAGGAGCCGGACGCCGGTACCGGCGCCGTGGTTGTGCCGATCTACCAGACGAGTACCTACGCCCAGGACGGCGTGGGCGGGATGCGGCAGGGGTACGAGTACTCCCGCACCAGGAACCCCACGCGCACCGCGCTGGAGGAGTGCCTGGCGGCCCTGGAGTCCGGGGCGCGCGGTCTGGCCTTCGCCTCCGGCATGGCGGCCGAGGACACCCTGCTGCGCGCGGTCCTCTCCCCGGGCGACCACGTCATCATCCCCGGTGACGCCTACGGCGGCACGTTCCGCCTCATCTCCAAGGTCGTCGAGCGCTGGGGCGTCAGCTGGGACGCCGTCGACCAGACCGACGTGGAGGCGGTCCGCGCCGCCATGCGCCCCGACACCAAGGTGGTGTGGACGGAGACGCCCACCAACCCGCTGCTGGGGATCACCGACATCGAGTCGGTCGCGCAGATCGCCCACGAGGGCGGTGCCCTGCACGTGGTGGACAACACCTTCGCCTCGCCCTACCTCCAGCGCCCCCTCACCCTGGGCGCCGACGTGGTCGTGCACTCCACGACCAAGTACATCGGCGGTCACTCCGACGTCGTGGGCGGCGCCCTGGTCGTGGCCGACGCCGAGCTGGGCGAGCGCCTGGCGTTCCACCAGAACACCATGGGCGCCATCCCGGGCCCGTTCGACTCCTGGCTGACGCTGCGGGGGGTCAAGACGCTGGGCGTGCGCATGGACCGCCACAGCGAGAACGCCGAGCGAGTGGTGGCGGCACTGGAGGGCCACCCCGCGGTGCGCCGGGTCTACTACCCGGGCCTGGACAGCCACCCCGGGCACAAGATCGCTGAGCGGCAGATGCGTTCGTTCGGTGGCATGGTCTCCTTCGCGCTGCGTGACGGGGAGCAGGCCGCTTTGGAGCTGTGCGAGCGGACCAGGGTGTTCACCCTGGGCGAGTCGCTGGGCGGGGTGGAGTCCCTGATCGAGCACCCGGGACGGATGACGCACGCGTCCACCGCGGGCTCTCCGCTGGAGGTTCCGGCCGACCTGGTCCGGATCTCCGTGGGCATCGAGTCCGGTGACGACCTCGTCGCCGACCTGACGCAGGCCCTCGAAGGCTGACACGGCGGCTTGGGGTGCCCGCGCCGAGCCGCGCGGGTCCCCCGGCCGTGTGCCGGGCCCGCCGCGGCCCCTGATTCGGTGGTGCTCCTCGGACGTGTGTCCGGGTCAGACAGCGGTGGGGGTACGGCCGCGGTCCGGAAGGTCGCCCCGGTCGTCCCGGAAGCGCAGGCCGACGACGGCCCGGCTGGAGCGGGAGAGGGCGTTGTCGTTGCCGTTCCGGCGCAGGGAACGGTAGGTGCGGTTGCGGTCCGCGCGGCGGATGCCGATGGAGACCGCGAGGAGGAATCCGGTGGCGAGTCCGAACAGGAGGAGTCCGGCGAGGATGAGGATGACGAAGGCGATCTGCTGCATGGGGAAGTGGTCCTCTGTGTGGTGGGTGGTCAGATCCTGAGCGGCCCCCTGGCGAGCCGGGGGAGGGTACTGCCGGGATTCATCGGCGGTCGCTTCCTGTGGCGGTATGGGGCGGGTGGTCCTGGAGGGGTCTGCGCATCACGGGGGTCTCCGTTTCGGGCCCGGGGGCGCCCTGTACTGAGGGTCACCTTCCTCTAGGATGGGTTCATGAGAACCAGGTGAACCTGTTCGGCTGGTGTAGCACTTAGCTTGTTGGTACAAGCTGTGATGTTGGTCTTTTACCCCTCCTAGGGCGGACTTATGCGGGCAGAGAGCAGATATCGACAGATCGCCCGTGTCCTACGGCGGGAGATCCAGGAGAGGAGCCTGCCCCTGGGCGGGCAACTCCCCTCGGAGAAGCAGCTGGAGGAGCGCTTCGAGGCCTCCCGCAACACGATCCGCCTCGCCTTGGGCATGCTGCGCAACCAGGGCCTCATCGTGAGCAGACCCGGGCGCGGCCACTTCGTCCAGGACGTGGTCCCCGAGATCTTCTACGCCACCCGCAAGGCGGGCGGCCCCGACGGGCTCAACGAGTTCAACATGAGCGGCCTCACCCTGGAGGAGCTTCAGCTGCTCAGCGCCACCCCCGACATCGCCAGCCGACTCCGCGTCCCGGAGGGCGAGATGACGGTGGTGCGGCGCATGCACCGCTTCTCCGGGGAGCGCTCCGGATCGATCAGCTCCGCCTTCTACCCGGTCGACCTGGTCCAGGGCACCTCACTGATGCTGCCCGAGAACGTGGAGAGCGCCCTGAGCGTCCTTCTTGAGCACGGGCACCGCCAGGTCGGCTACGTGGACGAGCTGGAGACCCGCATGCCCACCCCGCAGGAGGCGTCCGAGCTCGAACTCCCGCCGGGGGTCCCGGTCCTCGACGTCCACCGCACCGACTACTCCGACGACCGTCCCCTCCGGATGGTGCATACCGTCCACGCGGGGCACAGCATCCGCTACCAGTTCGAGCACGGCAACCTCCAGGCCTACCACCGGGACTGATCCAGCCAATGAGCGCGACGAAGAAGACCGTGGTCGCTGACTACCTCCGTGAGGCCCTGTCCAGGGGCGACTACCGCCCGGGCGACCGGCTGCCCGGCGAGGAGGAACTCGCCGAAGAACTCGACGTCTCCCGTGCCACCGCCCGGTTGGGGATGCGCATCCTCCAGGACGAGGGCCGCGTCTCCATCCGCGTCGGTCGGGGCGCCTTCGTCGCCGACCACCACCCGGTCATGCACAAGGCCACCCCCGACGCCTCGGACGACCCCTCCCGGTTCGACCTCGGGTACCACGAACGCCTACGCCAGGCCGGGTACAGCAACATCGACGAGAAGGTGAAGGTCAGCCTGGACACCATGCGCCCCAAGGTGGCCAAGAGGCTGATCGACGCCGTCGCCGGCAGGGCGGCCGGCGGCGGACTGGTCGTGATCCGCTCCTCGGAGCACTACGTGGACGGCGGGCTGTGGCAGTCCCACGTCACCTACTTCCCCTTCGGGATCGCCAACAACACCCCGCTCATGTCTCCCGAGTACCTGGAGAACGGCATCGGCACCGCCATGCGTGGCCTCGGGTTCCACGAGGACTGGAACTGGGACGTCGTGGGTGCGCGCATGCCCTCCCAGGACGAGGCGGACGCCTTCGGTCTGGGCCCCGGCATCCCGCTGCTGGTGCAGGAGCGGGTGACCTACGAGGGCCAGCGCCCGCTGCGCTACACCGAGACGCTCATGCCCGCCAACCGCCACCAGCTCCTGTACGCGGGCGGCGACGCCCCCGAGAACCTGCCGGTCATGGACTCCGACGTCAACGTCTTCGACCACTGACCCGACCCCGCCTCAGGGCCCGGGCCGCCGCCTCAGGTACCGGTCGATCACCGACGGCCCCAGAGCGTCGGCGTCGGCGTTCACCACGCCCACGCCACGGCGGCGTTCGAGCAGCGCCCGGAACTCCCGCAGCCGGGGGTCGTCGGCGAGCAGGAAGAACGTCACCGTGGCGCCCTCGCCCAGCACGGCGTCGAGTTCGGCCGCGGTGACCTCCACCGTGCGCGGCGCGGG
Source organism: Nocardiopsis sp. B62 (assembly GCF_018070675.1). NCBI lineage: Bacteria > Bacillati > Actinomycetota > Actinomycetes > Streptosporangiales > Nocardiopsidaceae > Nocardiopsis > Nocardiopsis sp. B62. The sequence goes on from NZ_JAGPXK010000028.1 coordinate 43,533, forward strand.
CGGCCAGGCGAACCGCGCGTCCCCGTCCTCGCCCAGGTGCGCGGTGGGCTCGCCGTCGGTGACCACCAGGACCAGCGCACGCAGACCCCGGTGACGGCGCAGGTGCCGCCGGGCCAGGTGCAGCGCGTGCTGGAGGTTGGTGCCGGGGACGCGCGCCCAGTCGTGCTCCACCAGGTCGGCGGGGGTCATCTCGCGGGCGTGGTCCCCGAAGCCGATCAGCATGCCCCGGTCCTCTGGGTGCCGGGTGCGCACCAGGGTGTGCAGCGCCAGCGCCGTGCGGGTGGCGGCCTCGTGCAGGCCCCGCGTGACCATCGAGTGGGACAGGTCCACCAGCAGGCACACGGCGGCGGCCCCGGCGGGTTCGGTCTCCGTGTACCGGACGTCCTCCGCCCGCAACGCCGCGCCGGACCCACCGGCGGCGGCCCGCCGCAACATGGCCTCGCGCAGGGTCGCGACGGCGTCCAGGGTCCGATCCAGGCCGTCATGGGGAACGGCGGCCCCGGTGGGATCGTCCCCGGCCCCGTCCCCGCCCAGGTGGCCCCCGGGCGCGGCTCGCCCGGCCGCCTCGATGTCGCCCAGCGCCACCTCCCCGAGCCTGCGCAGCTCACGCGGGGTCAACTCGTGGTCGGCGGCGTCCAGTCGATCCAGCGGGCCGTACGCGGCGGGTCCCAGGGTGCCCCGGAGCGTCGCGATGTCCAGCCCTACCAGCGCGTCGCGGTCGCCGTCGGCGTAGCGGGTCAGTGCCTCCTCGGCGGCGGCGAGCGCCGCTTCCGGAGGGGCCTCCTCCGTGGTGCCCGCCCGCCCGCCCTCGTCGGCGCGCGCCCCGGCGATCAGTTCCAACAGGCCCACGGCGGACCGCACCGCCTCCTGAGGGGGCGGATCGGTCTCGGCCAGAGGGTCGGGGCCACCCATGTACTCCCGGTACCGGAACCTCATCAGAAGCGGTAGACACCCCCGTCGGGCACGGTGTCCTTGGACAGCCGACGTTCCAGGTACAGGCCCTCCAACGCGAACTCCACCACGGCGGCGGCCAACCCCGGGGTGGGCGGTCCGTCCGCCGACTCCGGCGCGGCCCGCTCCATCAGCCCCGACAGCCCGGGCACCGTGCCCACACGGCGCAGCAGCTCGGCCGCGCCCACGAGGTCGCCGCTCTCCACCGTCCCGCCGCCCGCGAACCGGTCGCTGAGCGGTTCCAGGTCGGCGTCGCCCAGCCGGGCCCGGAAGGTCTCGGCCACCGCCCGCCGCAACAGGGTCTCCAGGACCGACGCCTCACGCCCCTGTGCCCCGGCCTCGAACTCGACCTTGCCCAGGAGCGGTTCGGCCACCCCCGACAGGTCGCAGACCCGGGCCACCGGGACCTCCTCGCCGACCAGCGCCGCCCGGCGCAGAGCCGAGGCGGCCAGGGTCTCGGCGGCCGCCACGGAGAAGCGCACGGACACCCCCGATCCCTGGTCCACCCGGTTGGAGGCGCGCACCAGCCGGGTGAAGCGGCCGACCGCCTCCAGCAGGTGCGACGGGACGGTCGTGCCCGGGGGCAGGTCCGCCTCCTGCCGGATCAGGGCCAGCTCGTCGTCGAGGTCCGGGGGGTAGTGCGTGCGCACCTGCGCGCCGAACCGGTCCTTGAGCGGGGTGACGATCCGCCCCCTGCTCGTGTAGTCCTCCGGGTTGGCGCTGGCGACCAGCAACAGGTCGAGGGGGAGGCGCAGGGTGTACCCGCGCACCTGGAGGTCGCGTTCCTCCAGCACGTTGAACAGGGCTACCTGGGCGCGCGCGGGGAGGTCGGGGAGTTCGTTCACGCAGAACACACCCCGGTTGGCGCGCGGCAGCAGACCGTAGTGGACCGTCTCCGGGTCGCCGAGGGAGCGCCCCTCGGCCAGCCGCGCCGGGTCCACGTCCCCGATCAGTTCCGTGGTGCCGGTGTCGGGTGTGGCCAGCTTCTCCCCGTAGCGGAGGTCGCGGTGCCGCCAGGCCACCGGCAGGTCGTCGCCCTCGGACGCGCTCCGGCGCAGGCAGGCGGGGCAGACGGGGGCGTAGGGGTGGTCGTTGACCGGGCAGCCCTCCACCACGGGGCTCCACTCGTCGAGGAGACCGGCCACCGTGCGGATCAGCCGGGTCTTGCCCTGGCCGCGCTCGCCCAACAGGACGACGTCGTGCCCGGCGATCAGGGCCCGTTCCAGCTGGGGCAGGACGGTGTCGTCGAACCCGTGCACCCCGGGGAAACGGGGGCGGCCCGAAGCCATCCGGGCCAGCAGGTTCTCGCGCACCTCCGCCGTGGTGGTGCGGTGGACGTGGCCGGACTCGCGCAGCGCGGCGCGGGTGCGCGGGAGCCCGCTCGGAGCAGGTGCGGCATGGGTCACAAGGGGAGTGTAGGGCGTGCCCGACGGGTGCCGCCCGCCCACAGGGAAGGGGATTCGTCGGACACGCGCCGGGGCGGAGGCGTTTGAGGGGCCATCAGGAGGAAAGCTCCTGTTGGGAGTCTGGATGGAAGAATGGGACGGCAAGGTTCCCAGGACCGGTCCGGTGACCGGTGAAGGCGGGGGTGGCAGCTGGTGGCTAGGTTCGGGGATGCACTGACGACGGGGGCCGACCTCGTGAACGCGGCCGAGCGCGCCGTGCTTCAGGCCCTGGAGCAGATGGACGGCCCGGCCGACCTGGTCTGCTTCTTCGTCAGCGGGGCGGACCCGGACGAGGTCACACTCGCCGGAAGGCGGGTCATGGAGCTGGCCGGTGACGCGCTCACCCTGGGGTGCAGCGCCACCGGCGTGGTCGGCGGCGGCAGGGGCGTGGAGGGCCAGGGCGCGGTCAGCGTGTGGAGCGCCCGCCTGCCCGGTGTCGAGCTGACCCCCTTCCGCCTGGACACCGTCGTCGAGGGCGACCAGCTGGCCGTCGTGGGCATGCGGGAACCGTCCCCGCGTGACCGGGCCGGCATCCTGCTCACCAATCCCTACGAGTTCCCCACCCAGGCGTTCGTCCGGGAGACCACGGCGGCGCTCGACGGGCTTCCGCTGATCGGTGGCATGGCCGACGGTCTGCGCGGCGAGGAGTCCGTGCGGCTCTTCTGTGAGGGCGAGGTGGCCGACAACGGCGCCATCGGTGTGCTGATCGGCGGCGAGGGGGTGCTGGGCACGGTGGTCAGCCAGGGCTGCCGCCCGGTCGGGCCGAGCATGACCATCACCAAGGCCGAGGGCAACCTCGTGCTGGAGCTGGCCGGGACCAACGCCTACGAGCGGTTGGAGAGCCTGGTCGAGGAGCTCTCCGAGGAGGACCGCGAGCTGGCCGCGCGGGGGCTGCACATCGGGATCGCCATGGACGAGTACGCGGACCACCACGAACAGGGCGACTTCCTCATCCGCGCGCTCAGCGACGCCGATCCCGAGCTGGGGGCGCTGACGATCGACGAGATGGTGGAGGTGGGCCAGACCGTCCGCTTCCAGGTCCGCGACGCGAGCACCGCCGACGAGGACCTCGCCCGCAAGCTGACGGACTTCGGCACAGAGCACGCCGTGGGCGGGGGTCTCCTGTTCTCGTGCAACGGCCGGGGTGAGGCGCTGTTCACCCAGGCCGACCACGACGTCCTCGCGGTCCGGCGCATCCTCGGTGCGGGCCCGGTGGCGGGCTTCTTCGCGGCGGGGGAGATCGGGCCGGTCGCCGGGGTCAACCACGTCCACGGCTTCACGGCCTGTCTCCTGGCCTTCGCCGCCTGACACCCGCCCAAGTCGGACTTTTACCCTCGGATCACCAACACCCTGACCAACCTGCTTGAGTGTGCGCACACCAGGGTGATTACTAAGAGTGACTGTTTTCATCACTTTGCGTGTTTGGTGAGAGAAGGAACGATGGCCGACTTCCGGCGCACGACCACGTCCCTCGTGGCCCTCGGGGCGTTCGCCCTCCTGGCTCCGCTGGCGACACCCACGGCGGCCCTTGCCGACTCCGCCTGGCTGGAGCAGGACCTGTCCTCGGCGGACCGGATCGGCCTGGCCCTGGACGCCGGGGGGCTGCGCCTGAACCCGGGTGAGCGCACCCAGCTCGGCGCCTCACCGCGCCTGGACCCGTCCCTGCGCCACGCGGGGCTGGCGACCTTCCCCGAACAGGAGCTGGGGGAGGCCACCGACACCATCGACGTGGCCGTGCGCGTCACCGGGGACGCCGAGGAGGTCCTCACCGAGGCCCGGGGCGTGCGCTCCGACGGCATGTGGACCGAGTGGCACCCGACCGGCCCGGGCGGCGGCCGAGTGACCCTCCCGGAGGCGGTCAGCGAGGTCCAGCTGAGGATCGGGGTGGAGTCGGCGCTCGGGTCCGTGTCGCGGGTGCGGGCCGACCGGACCTCCGTCACGGACGTCCGCGTCCGCGCGGTCGAGGGAACCGGAACGCCTCCGTCCCCGGAACCAGAGGTCGGGGAGACGCAGGGGTCCGACGAGGGCTCCGGTGAGCAGGCGCGGGGAGACGACGTCCCGCGCCCCTTCTCCGCGCGCCTGTTCGCCACCCGTATCGGCCTGGTCGGAAACACCACCGCCAACGGGCACAAGGTCCGGACCGCCGACCAGTTCGCCGCACTGCCCTCCCGGAGGGGCCTGTCCAACCGGGGCGGCGGGGAGTACACGGTCCGGGTGTGCAGCACCGGGGCTCTGGGCCCCGAGGCCAGCGGCGACACCAGGAACCACGTCCCGCGCTGCGCCTACCTGCCGGTGTGGGACGTCGGGCCGTGGAACATCACCGACGACCACTGGAACGCCGACCGCGAGTCCTGGCGCGACCTGGACCGGGGACGCCCCCAGGCGCAGGCCGCCTACAGCGAGAACCACAACAACGGTCTGGACGGGTTCGGCCGCAAGGTGCTCAACCCCGCGGGCATCGACCTCGCCGACGGCGCCTTCCACGAGGGGCTCCAGCTCCCCACCAACGGATGGGTGCGGGTCGACTACCTGTGGACCGCCCAGTACCGGGCCCGCGCCGAGATCACCACGGCCTCCGGTACCGATCCGGTGATCGTGCGAGAGGGGCCGGGCACCGACTTCGACACCGTGGGCCTGGCCGCGCACAAGGCCAACGTGGACGTGGCCTGCCGCACCACCGGCGACCGGGCCACCGGGCCGACCGGGACCTCGGACGTCTGGTACCGCATCGGCCAGGGCCACTACGTTCCGGCGGCCTTCGCCGAGGGCGGCGCGGACGCGCCCAGGTGCGCCAGGAGCTAGCGCACCAGCCCCGCCAGGACCCGGACCATCAGGCAAGGACACGGGGGCACGGCACACACACGACAGGGGCGGCCGGAGCCGCCCCTGTCGTACTACGTGCCTGGTCCACCCGGTGGCCGCACGGCGATGTCACATGCCGCTGTAGGGAACCGCCTCGATGATCTCGACACCGAGGCTCTTGCCGTTGGGCAGGTTGTAGCTGACCGTCTCGCCGACCGCCTTGCCGTTGATGGCGGAGCCGAGCGGGGACTTGGGGGAGTACACGTCGATGGGAGAGCCGCTCTCCTCACGCGAGGCGAGCAGGAAAGTGACCTCGTCCTCGTCGCCGTCGAACTTGACGGTGACGGTCATGCCGGGACCGACCACGCCCTCGGTGCGGGGCGCTTCGCCGACCCGCGCGGTGCGCAGGATCTCGGTGAGCTGGAGGATGCGGGCCTCCATCTTGCCCTGTTCCTCCTTGGCGGCGTGGTAGCCACCGTTCTCCTTGAGGTCACCCTCTTCCCGGGCGGACTCGATCTTTTCCGCGATCTCGATGCGCCCGGGCCCCGAGAGGTGGTCCAGCTCTCCCTTGAGCCGGTCGTACGCCTCCTGGGTGAGCCAGGTGACGTTTTCATCGCGGGTCTGGGTCACGGGAACTCCTTGTGTACTAGTAGCAATGGCCACCAGGCGGCCAGAGCTGAACTCACGAGAATATCACCGTGCGCGATCGCGCACCGGTGACACGACTCTCGGGGGCCCGCTCCGGTACCTGTGCCGGACAGGGGGAAAGCTCGGTGGATCAGTCCTGCGAACCTTGTTCCCTGCACGAGGCCACTTCTACCGTGGAAGCCTGACGAACCGTCTCAACGGTCTGGCTCACCATTCGGTTCCCGCCCTCCACCTCGACGCGTTCCGTGCCGACCTCGACCATCTGGCTGTCCAGCGCGCGGAGCAGGCACTCGGCCCCGTTCTTGCTGTTCACCTCGAAGTCGATCCGGGCCTCGCTCCCGGTGGGCGCGGTCACGGCGACCACCTGGTGGTACACGCCCCCGCTCAGCCCGGTGTAGCTCATGACGGAGTAGCCCCAGCCGATGCTGACGGCCACCGCGAAGATGGTCGCGACGACGAAGAAGACGGGCCCGTTGCCGTGGCGCTTGCGTAGCGCTGGCGCGGTGTCGGCACTGTTCACGGCATCATCTTCCGGGGTCGCTGACATTGGGAATCTCCGAGCAAGGGGACGGTGTTGTCTAAGATATCCCCGACCTGACAGCCCCCCTACGCGGCCCGCACGTGAGTCGTCCACGCCGTGACCCGGGGTGGTGTCGGACAGCCGCGTGCAGTGGCCGTCGACCGAGCCAAGGAGAAGCCTTCGTTGACCGAGCGTCTGCGGCTTATGGCCGTCCATGCCCATCCCGATGACGAGTCCAGCAAGGGCGCCGCGACCATGGCGCGCTACGCGCGCGAGGGCGCGGAAGTGCTGGTCGTCACCATGACCGGTGGCGAACGCGGTGACATCCTCAACCCCGCGATGGAGCGCCCCGAGATCCGCGAGAACATCGCCGAGGTGCGCCGCGAGGAGATGAACCGCGCCCGCGAGATCCTCGGCGTCGAGCAGGAGTTCGCCGGTTTCGTCGACTCCGGCCTGCCCGAGGGCGACCCGCTTCCCCCGCTCCCCGAGGGCAGCTTCGCGACCCTTCCGGTGGAGGAGGGCGCCGAGCCCCTCGTGGCCGCGATCCGCCGGTTCCGCCCGCACGTCATCCTCACCTATGACGAGAACGGCGGCTACCCGCACCCCGACCACATCATGACCCACAAGGTGTCGATGCACGCCTTCGACGCCGCCGCGGAGCCGGACGCCTACCCCGACGCCGGTGACCCCTGGCAGCCCCTCAAGCTGTACTACTTCGTCTCGTTCCCGCCCGAGCGGTTCGAGGCCCTGGCGAAGATCCTGGTCGAGCGCGGCCTGGACAACCCCTTCGCGGAGTGGATGGAGCGCCTCAAGGACCGTGAGCGGCCTCGCTGGGAGATCACCACGCGCGTGAGCTGCAGTGAGTACTTCGACACCGCGCACGACGCCCTCCGGGCGCACGCCACCCAGATCGACCCGAACGGCTTCTGGTTCGCCGTGCCCAACGAGGTCGTGGCGGAGGCCTGGCCGACCGAGGACTACCACCTGGTCCGATCCCTCGTGGACACGGAGGTCCCTGAGCAGGACCTCTTCGCGGGTGTCCGCGAGGCAATGAGAGTATGAGTGACATGAACACCCTTCTCGCGTCCACCACGGTGCTCGCCCAGGACTTCGCGCTGGACAAGGACACCGTCACACCCGGTGTCATGGGCTTCCTCGCGATCTTCGCGATCGGTGTGTGCCTGTACTTCCTGATGCGCAGCCTGATGGGCAAGCTGCGCGGTGTCTCGGCCCGCGCCGAGGCCGAGGAGGCCGAGGAGGCGGCGCAGAGGGACGGCCAGGAGGTGACCTCCGGGGTGGAGGCCACCGCTGGCGGATCGTCCTCCACGGAGGACCCCTCCGCCAGGGCCTGACCCCGGTCCCGCCCCCGCCGCGCACCCGCGGGGGCGGTCTCGGCGGGCACGCCCCCCGGCGGGGGAGTGCCTACCATGGGGGGATGCAGCCCGAGCCCTCCCGAGCCCCCTCCCTGCGCGACCGGGTGCACGACCAGCTCAGGTCGCGCATCATCGACCTCGAACTGCTCCCCGGACACCGGATCACGGAGCGCGAGGCCTCCGCCGAGCTCGGCGTCTCCCGGGTCCCGTTGCGCGAGGCGCTGCGGCTGCTCGAGGCCGAGGGGCTGGTCGTCCTGGTTCCCCGGCAGGGCGCCATGGTGGCCAGTTGGTCCCGTGAGGACATCGAGCGCCTGTTCGAGGTCCGCGAGGAGCTGGAGACCCTGGCCGCCCGCCTCGCGGCCACCCGTCGCTCCGACGCCGACCTGCGTCGCATGCGCGACCTCCTGGACGACGCCGAGCGCGCCCTGGAGGCGGACGACGAGTCCGCCACGGCCGCCGCCAACGCGGGTTTCCACCGGGCCGTGGTGGCCGCCTGCGGCAACCCCCTCCTCCAGCGGATGATGGCCCCGCTGGACTCCCGTGTGCAGTGGCTCTTCCACCTCACCAAGCACCGTGACACCCGCGAGCAGCGCGACGAGCACGTCCGCCTGCTCGAACTGATCGAGGCGGGTGACGGTGACGGCGCAGCCGCGCTCTACCGCGCGCACATCGCGGCCGGACTCGAACCCACGCTGGCCGTCGCCGACACCTGGGAGCGGTTCGATCCGGTGGACGTCACCCGGACCCGTCAACGGAGGTAGACCCCCCGCGTTGGGGCGCCGTACGAGGGGTGTCCCCGTGCCCGGATCAGTGGTATACCGCTAATGGACCGCAGTGGACCCACGGAGAAGGCAACGATGACGCTCATCCTCACCCGTTCCGAACTCACCGGACTCGTCACACCGCGCCAGGTGGCCGACGCCGTGGAGACCGCCTTCGCCGACCTCGCCGAGGGTCGGGCCGCGCAGCCCCGCGCCGAGCCCGCGCGACTGGCCGGGCACGACGCCCAGTTCGTCCCCATGGTCGGGCTCCTCGGGAGCGCAGGCGTGGCAGCCAGCAAACTCCTCAGTGACATCCCGGGCAACCGGGCGCGTGGTCTGCCCGCCCAGCAGTCGGTGGTGCACCTGGCCGACGCCGAGACGGGAGAGCCGCTGGCGATCCTGGACGGCGCGGTCCCCACGCGGCTGCGCACCGCGGCCACCACCCGCGTGGCCACCCGACACCTGGCCCGCCGGGGCTGGGACACCCTGGGGATCGTCGGCGCCGGACCCCTGGCCGCCGCCCATGTGGTCGCCCTCGCGGACGAACACGAGCTGGACCGCGTCCTTGTGTGGTCGCGTTCGGCCGCCACGGTCGAGGCGCTCCGCGAGACGGTGGCCGCTCAGGCCCCCGGACTGGAGGTGGTCCGGGCCGCCTCACCCCGCGAGGTGGTGGAGGGCGCCGACGTCGTCTGCACGGTGACCCCGTCCCGCGAACCGCTGGTGGAGGGTGCCTGGCTGCGCCCGGGACAGCACCTGAACGTGGTGGGATCGCCGCCCAGGACCGACCACCGCGAGGTGGACGCCGCCGTCCTCGCCGCCGCGCGGGACTCCGGCCTCCTCGTGGTGGACTCCACCCCGGCCGCCCTGCACGAGTCCGGGGACGTCGCGCACGCCGTGGCCGAGGGCGCGATCACCGCCGAGGACTGCTCCCTCGAACTCGCCGGGGTGGTCGGCGGCCAGCACCCCGGACGCACCTCGGACCGACAGATCACCGTGTTCAACTCGGTGGGCGTCGGCCTGGAGGACGCCGCCGTCGGCCGTCTCCTTCTTGACGCCGCCCGGGAGCGCGGGCTGGGCACGGAGATCACCCTCTCCTCCTGAGACCGGGGCCCGCGCACCCGGCGCCGGAGTGGCACAGTGGAACCATGTCCAACCGCCTGAGCGACGCGACCAGCCCGTACCTGTTGCAGCACGCCGACAACCCGGTGGAGTGGTGGCCCTGGGGCGAGGAGGCCTTCGCCGAGGCCCGCCGCCGCGAGGTCCCCCTCCTCATCTCCGTGGGCTACGCGGCCTGCCACTGGTGCCACGTCATGGCCCACGAGTCCTTCGAGGACCACGAGACCGCGAACCGGATGAACGAGCTGTTCGTCAACGTCAAGGTCGACCGCGAGGAACGCCCCGACGTCGACGCCGTGTACATGGAGGCCACCCAGGCCATGACCGGCCAAGGTGGCTGGCCCATGACCGTGTTCGCCACTCCCGACGGCGCGCCGTTCTACTGCGGCACCTACTTCCCCCGCGACCACTTCCAGCGGCTGCTCGAGGGCGTCGGCTCCGCCTGGCGGGACAAGCGGGCCGACCTCCTCGACCAGGGCCGCCGCGTGGTGGACGCGCTGGCGGCCCCGCGCCGCCTGGCCTCCTCCCCGCCACCGACCGCCGCCGACCTCGACCTGGCCGTGCAGGCCCTGGTCCGCGACTACGACGTGGTCAACGGCGGGTACGGCGACGAGCCCAAGTTTCCGCCGTCCATGCTGCTGTCCTTCCTCACCGCTCAGCACGAGCGCACCTTCCCGTTCCAGAGCGCCGACGAGCCCACGCCCGCCGCCCTCATGGCGGGCGGCACCGCCGTGGCCATGGCCAGGGGCGGCATGTACGACCAGATCGGCGGCGGCTTCGCCCGCTACACGGTCGACGGCGCGTGGGTGGTCCCGCACTTCGAGAAGATGCTCTACGACAACGCCCTCCTGCTGCGCGCCTACGCCCGCCTCTCCCGGCGCCCGGTGGGCACCGACCCCGCCGCCGTGGCCGGACGGTCCCTCATGCTCAGGGTGGTCCAGGAGACCGCCGACTGGATGCTGCGCGACCTGCGCACCGCCGAGGGCGGGTTCGCGTCGGCCTTGGACGCCGACAGCGAGGGCGAGGAGGGCACCTACTACGTGTGGACCCCCGATCAGCTCACCGAGATCCTGGGGGAGGAGGACGGCGCCTGGGCCGCCGAACTGTTCGAGGTGACCCCGCAGGGCACCTTCGAGCAGGGCACCTCGGTGCTCCAGCTCCGCCGGGACCCCGACGACCCCGAGCGCTACGACCGCGTGCGCGCCGCCCTGCTCACCGCTCGCGCGGACCGGGTCCCGCCCGCCCGCGACGACAAGGTGGTGGCCGCGTGGAACGGCCTGGCGATCGCCGCGCTGGCCGAGGCGGGCGCCCTGCTGGAGCGCCCCGACTGGATCCGGGCGGCCCGGGAGGCGGCCGACCTCGTCCTCGACACCCACGTGATCCGCGGACGGCTCGTGCGCACATCCCGGGACGGTCGCCCGGGGCCCAGCGCCGGGGTGCTGGAGGACTACGCCGACCTCGCGGAGGGGCTGATCGCCCTGCACGGCGTGACCGGTGAGGCCCGCTACGTGCGCGAGGCCGGGAGCCTGCTCGACACCGTCCTGGACCACTTCGGCGACGACGACGGCGGGTTCTACGACACCGCAGACGACGCCGAGAAGCTGTTCAGCCGCCCCCAGGACCCCACGGACAACGCCACACCCTCGGGCCGGTTCGCCGCCGCCTCCGCGCTGCTCTCCTACGCGGCCCTGACCGGCGGCGAGCGCCACCGGGCCGCCGCCGAGGGCGCACTGGCCGTGGTTCCGCTGCTGGCCGAGAAGGCCCCGCGCTTCGCCGGTTGGGGCCTGGCCGCCGGTGAGGCGTTGCTCAGCGGGCCGCGCGCCGTCGCCGTGGTGGGGGAGCCGGGTGACCCGGAGACCGAGGAGCTGGTGCGTACGGTGCTGCGGTCGGCGCCCCTGGGCACGGTGCTCTCCCGGGGAGACGGAAACGACAGCGGGGGAGTGCCCCTGCTCGAACAACGAGTCCGCGTCGGCGGCAGGGCCACCGCCTATGTCTGCGAGGGTTTCGTCTGCAAACTCCCCGTCACCACTCCGGAGGAACTCAGGGCGCAGCTGACCCTTTAGTCGGCCTCAAGTCGGCTTTTTGGTTGAAATGTGAACCACATTCGTCCGATGCGCCGCATTTCCAGGGGAAGAGGCGGACCCCAAAGGGTCACAGCAGCTCAATGCCCTCGACGATCTCGTCCACGACGTCGGGACGGTAGTCGGGCTGACGGATTTCCAGGTACACGGTCCTGGGGGTGTCCGGCGGGTGCACGGCGACGGAGGCGAAAGCACCGTTGCCGTTGCACTCGGGCCACTCCCAGACCATTCCCTGCCAGTCGCCGTCGTTGATCGCCCGCTCCTCCGGTTGCCCCGGGCAGGGTTTGGTGTCGGCGACGGTGTCCAGGTTCGGCGCACCCGGGACCACGGTCGCGTACACCCCGTACGAGGGGACGTCGGTGGAGTGCCAGTCGTCCACGTCGGTGGCGGCCAGCAACCCCTGCCCCGCTCCGGCGTCGGTCACGGAGTCGCGGGCGTCGTGGTCGGTGTGGAACTCCCGGGCCCACACGGAGGGCACGTCCACGCGCATCTCCATGGCGGAGTTGCGCACGGTGGTCAGCGCCATGCCGGGCGCCCCCAGGGACGAGCTGACCCCGGCGACGAGCAGCCCGCAGGCCAGGACCAGGGCGCCCGCCCGCTGCCAGGGCATCCGGTAGCGGCGCCACCAGGACGAGTCCTCGGGCATGTTGGGCGCCATACGGATGGCACGGACGCGGTCGGTGAAGGTCTTGGCGTCGGCCGGGCGGCTCTCCCGGTCCACGGACAGCGCGGACAGGATCAGTTCGTCCAGCGCCGGAGGCAAACCTGGCCGAATCCGGCCAGGCGCCACCCTCACCGGAGGCCGCGACGGTGGCCGACCCGTGATGAGCTCGTAGGCGACCGCGCCCAGCGAGTACACGTCGGAGCGCACGTCGAGGTCGCCGCCGGGGATGCTCTGCTCGGGGGACATGTACCCGGGCGTTCCCGCGGCCGCCGTGAAACCGGACGCCTCGTCGATCGCCTTCGCGAAGCCGAGGTCGGCCACGAGCACGCGCTGGCCCACGGGGGAGGACTGGAGGAGCACGTTCGAGGGCTTGATGTCCCGGTGGATCGTGCCGTGGCCGTGCAGCACGGTGATGCCCTGGCCGATCTCCGTGAGCAGCCGCAGCGCCTCGTCCAGGGGCAGCTGGCCCCGGTGGACGAGATCGGCGACACTGCCCTGGTCGGCGTAGGTCATCACCATGTACGGGCGCCCGTCGGGCAGCACGTCGACGTCGTGGACGGCCACCAACCACGTGGAGTCGGTCTGGCGCAGGATGCGCGCCTCCTCCAGGAACCGGTGCTGGATGTCCATCTGGTGCGCCCAGTTCTCGGCGAGTACCTTGATGGCCACCGGGTAGTTCAGCAGATCATCCTGCGCCAACCAGACTGTGGCGAAGGAACCGGAACCCAGGCGCCTGATGACGCGGTAACGTCCGAAGGCCTCCGGTTGGCTCATCTTCGCCTCGGTCTGTCGGGGGTGAATACGCGGTCGTTGCCCACTAATACACCATCTGCGCCTTCACGTTGACTTCCGTGGATATGATCCCCTCCCCCGGGTATCGTCGACGCCTTCGGGGCATGGAGACTGGAGGTGCCCTTCGAGTTCCGTGCGCCATGTGCACCACGGGGCGGAGATCGTGAGGATTCGTGAGGCGGGAGCCGAACGGGGCTCATAGACGTCCCATTGACGTGTGACCCTCTCATAAGTGGGCGCGTACGCGTTCGTGCGGACGATCGGACGTCTGTCGCAAGCCAGGAAGAGAATGAGCCATGCACAGTAGTGACAACTCGGAGAACGAGGAGACCCCCACCCCCCGACGTCGGGTGGCCAGCAACGTGGACGAGGAACTGGAGGAGCTCGCGCGCCGCGCCAAACACGGTGACGCCGTGGCCCTGGACGACCTCCTGCGTCGCATCCAGCCCGAGGTGCTGCGTCGCTGCGCCCGGTTCCTTCCCTACCGCCAGGACGCCGAGGAGGCCTGCCAGGACGCGCTCCTGCGGGTCGCCCGCAAGATCGACAGCTTCAAGGGCGACTCCCTCTTCACCACGTGGCTCTACACCGTGGTGTCCAACTCCGCCCGCCAGACCTACCGCTCCATGAAGCGTCGCTCCGCCGAGTTCCCCACCGAGGCCGAGCGGATGCCGCACCAGCAGGACCCGCGCACCACCAGCGTCATCGCCGGTTCGCGGATCGACCTGCTGGAGGCGCTGGACCAGCTGGAGAAGGACCGCCCCAACCTCGTGGCCCCGCTGGTGCTCCGTGACCTGTGCCAGATGGACTACAACGAGATCGCCTCGGAGCTGAACCTCGCCCTGGGAACGGTGAAGTCCCGCATCCACCAGGGGCGCAAACACGTGCGTAAATCGCTCGCCGTGACGTGACGTCCACGGGCGAACTACTCTGGAGGAATCCCCGTCGGCCCATCCGTCACAGGAGTGCGCCGTCCCATGATCCAGCTCTGAGAGGTTTCGCCAATGGGGCTCCGTGACCCCCTGTACTGGCTCTATGAGCGGCGTCTCGAACGCGGCCTGACCAGCCAGGAGATTCCCAGGCACGTCGGTGTGGCCATGGACGGCAACCGGCGCTGGGCCAAGAGCAGCGGTCTCCCGGGCGCCGAGCAAGGTCACCAGGCCGGGGCGAACAAGATCTTCGAGGTGCTCGGCTGGTGCAACGAAGTCGGTGTGCAGGTCGTCACGTTGTGGATGCTGTCCACGGACAACCTCACCCGTGACGAGAACGAGCTGGGTCCGCTCGTCCGCATCATCGAGGAGACCATCGCGCGGCTGCGCCAGGAGGGCTGGAACACGCGCCCCGTCGGAGCGCTCGACGTCCTGCCCGATTCCACTGCCCGTGCCCTGAAAGAGGCGGAAGAGGCCACATCCGGCAACCCTGGTCTGGTTGTCAACGTCGCCGTCGGGTATGGAGGTAGACGTGAGATCGCTGATGCGGTTCGGTCCCTCCTCCAGGAGGAGGCGGCCAAGGGCACCGGTATCCAGGAGCTGGCAGAGCGCCTGGACATCGAGGACATCGCCCGGCATCTCTACACGCGCGGACAACCCGACCCGGACCTGCTCATCCGTACCTCCGGTGAGCAGCGTCTCTCGGGTTTCATGCTCTGGCAGAGCGTGCACTCGGAGTTCTACTTCTGCGAGGTCTTCTGGCCCGCGTTCCGCAGAGTGGACTTCCTGCGCGCGCTGCGTGCCTACGGCGCGCGCAACCGGCGCTTCGGCTCCTGAACCCCGGCCCCACGTTCCCACCCGCCCCCGTTCCGCGGGGCGCGCCGTGTCTGTCCACGGCGGGTCCGTAACGCGGAGTTCACCGGTTGGTGGGCAAGGGACCTGGAAAACGGGCTCTCGGCCGCGTAGCGTCGAAAACAGCGGATGGCGTTCGTCCATCCGTTCGGGAGGCCCCGTCTCGTTGATCTTCTCCGCCACGGCGGGATGTCGAAGAGGAGGGCCGGACCCGGCCCTCGTGGGCCTGGTCCCGGTCCTCCATGATCCCGTGACAGCAGGGCACCCACGCGGTGCCCAAGGGGAGAACGAGTGGCTAGTTCCTCGACCGATCACCGCGACACCCAGCCCCCCACCGCCCCCGATGTGGAGGCGGTGGAGGGTAAGCGCGTCTACGTGCTCGACACCAGCGTCCTGCTCGCCGACCCGATGGCCATGGCCCGGTTCGCCGAACACGAGGTCGTCATCCCCGTGGTGGTGATCACCGAGCTGGAGAGCAAGCGTCACCACCCGGAACTCGGATACTTCGCTCGCAGCGCCCTGCGTCGACTGGACGACCTGAGGGTCGCCCACGGCCGCCTGGACGTGGCCGTCCCGGTGAACGAACAGGGCGGCACGCTCCGGGTGGAGCTCAACCACAGCGATCCGACGATCCTGCCCGCGGGATTCCGGCTCGGTGACAACGACACCCGGATCCTCACGGTGGCCCGCAACCTCCAGGCCGAGGGTGAGGACGAGAGCTCGGTCGTCCTGGTGAGCAAGGATCTGCCGATGCGGATCAAGGCCTCCTCGATCGGTCTCCCAGCCGACGAGTACCGGGCCGAGCTCGCCATCGAGCACGGGTGGACCGGGATGGCGGAGCTGGACGTGCCCGCCCACAACATCGGCGAACTGTTCTCCGCCGGTGAGAGCGAGATCGAGCAGGCCAGGGACCTGCCCTGCCACACCGGTCTGGTCCTGGTCTCGGAGCAGGGCAAGGCGCTGGGCCGGGTCCAGGCGGACAAGTCGGTCAAGGTGGTGCGCGGGGACCGGGACGTGTTCGGTCTGAAGGGGCGCAGCGCCGAGCAGCGGATCGCGCTGGACCTGCTCACCGACCCGGACGTCGGCATCGTCTCCCTTGGTGGCCGCGCGGGCACCGGGAAGTCGGCGCTGGCGCTGTGCGCCGGTCTGGAGGCCGTCCTGGAGCGCGCCCAGCACCGCAAGGTGATGGTGTTCCGGCCGCTGTACGCGGTGGGCGGCCAGGAGCTCGGCTACCTGCCGGGCAGCGAGAACGACAAGATGACGCCCTGGGGCCAGGCGGTGCACGACACCCTGTCCGCCGTGACCAGCGAGGACGTGATCGAGGAGATCGTGGACCGGGGGATGCTGGAGGTCCTGCCGCTCACGCACATCCGGGGCCGCTCGCTGCACGACGCCTTCGTGATCGTCGACGAGGCGCAGTCCCTGGAACGCAACGTGCTGCTGACCGTGCTGTCCCGGCTGGGTGAGAACTCGCGGGTGGTCCTCACCCACGACATCGCCCAGCGCGACAACCTGCGGGTGGGCCGCCACGACGGGGTCGTCGCGGTGATCGAGAAGCTCAAGGGTCACCCGCTGTTCTCCCACGTGACCCTGACCCGCTCCGAGCGCTCACCCATCGCCGCCCTGGTCACCGAGATGCTGGAGGCCTAGGGGCAAGTTCGGCGGACCACGCCCCGCCGCGCGTCGCCCCGGCGGCGTCGGCGGGGCGTTCTCACCAGTCGACGGCCGAACCGTGGGCCGAAGACACTTTCTTCGGCTCGTCCCAGCACCCCTGGGTGCACCGTGCGCAACGGTCAGCATCCGCCGGACACGGCCCAGCCGGGTCCCCGGAACCGGACCGAGCAGTCGGGTGCGCCCGTCCCACTGAACG
>NZ_JAGPXK010000029.1:0-59569 GCF_018070675.1 Nocardiopsis sp. B62
CCCCGGCCCCGCCTCTCGTACGGATCAGTCCAGTTCGGTGCGGCGCCTGCCGACGAACAGGGCGGCGACACCGGCGGCGGTGGTCAGCAGACCGGCGACCGCCGGGACGACCGCGCCCGCACCGGTGACGGGCAGGGTCGGCGGAGCGGTGGGCGGCGCGCTCGGGCCCTCCGACGGGCCGGGTGAGGGAGACGGACTCTCACTCGGGGAGGGCGACGGGCGCGGTGGCTCGCTCGGGCTGGGCGAGGGTGACGGGCTCGGGCTCTCCGACGGGCTCGGTGAGGGCGGGGTGCTCGGGTACCCGGGGGTCGGTTCCGGATATCCGGGGGTCGAATGACCCGGGTCCGGTTCCGCGTACCCGTCCGGGGCGTACCCGTCCGGGGCGTTCCCGGGCTTCGGCTCGGACTTCGCCTCCGTCTCCGGATCCGTGTGTGGCCCCGGTTCGGTGTGGCCGCGGCCGTCCTGGGGCTCCGGCTCCGAGTAGCCGTACCCGTAGCCGCCCCGGGGCTCCGGGTCGGCCCGCGGCCGGTCCTCCCGGGTGTCCGCCCCCGGGGCCGCTCCCTCCACTGCTGGATCGGAGTCCGACCGTCCCCCCTCGGTCACGAACCCGCCGTCACTCAGCGGTGCTGGAGCCGGGGCGTCCCACTCGGCCGCCACCGCCGACCCCCACCCCCAGAAGAGCGGGACGGCCACCACCGCCCCCGCCGTCGCGGTGGCCGCGGCCCGCAGGGCGCCCCTGCCGATGGTGCCGAGTCGTGCTTGGTCGCGCCGACTCGACGTCTTGCTGTGATCAGTCATGCACCCATTGTGATCAATCCCGCGCGCGGATGCGCTCATCGGCGCGACAACGAAAGAGGAAAACAGGGCGAGAATCACGAAAGGGGCCGTACCCGAACGGGTACGGCCCCACGTGAGCCCGGCGGCAGAGCCTCAGCTCAACTCGCCCAGTGCCTTCTCGGCCTCGGCCAGCCAGGAACGGCGGGCCTCCAGAGCGGCCTCGTGCTCCTTGACGCGGCGGGCGTCGTTGTTGGCCCTGGCCTTCTCCAACTTGGCCTCAAGGCCGGCGATCGCCGTCGACAGCTGGTCCACGGTGTCCTTCGCGCGGGCCCTCGCCTCGGGGTTCGTGCGCTCCCACTCGGCGTCCTCGGCGCGGCGCACGCCGTCCTCGATCTGCCGGAACGCGCCCTCCAGCTGGTCGCGTACGTCCCGCGGCAGGTCGCCGGCCTCCTCCCAGGCCTCCTGGAAGTCCCGCAGGCGGGCGCGGGCCCGGCGGGGGTCGGTGATACCGGGGATCTCGGCCTTCGCGTCGGCCAGGATCCGCTCCTTGGCCTCCGCGTTCACACGCAGCTCCGCGTCGCGCTCGGCGAAGGTCGCGTTCCGGGCGTCGAAGAACGTGTCCTGTGCGGCCTTGAACCGGGTCCAGAGCTTGTCCTCGCTGGCCCTGTCGGCCCGGCCCGTGGCCTTCCACCGCTGCATCAGGTCGCGGTAGGCGCGTGCGGTGGGCCCCCAGTCGGTGGAGGTGGACAGCCCCTCGGCCTCGGCGACGATGCGCTCCTTCTCGGTGCGCACCCCCTCGCGCTGCTGGTCCAGGTTGGCGAAGTAGGCCTTGCGCCGCTTGGAGAAGGAGTTGCGCGCGGCGGACATCCGCTTCCACAGCGCCTGCTCGGTGGGGCGGTCGGCCCGGGGGGCCTTCTTCCACTCCTCGATGAGCTGGAGCATCCGCTCGCCGCCGGACTTCCAGTGAGTGGTCTCCGTGGCGACCCGCTCGGCCTCCGCGACGATCCGCTCCTTGACCTCGCGGGCCTGGCCCCGGGCCTCCTCCTGCGCCTGCTTCTGCTCGACCTTGCGCTCCTCGGCGCGGCCGGACAGCGCGTCCAGTCGGCCGATGAGCGAGTCGAGGTCACCGACCGCGTTCGCGTCCGTGATCGTGGAGCGCAGCTTGTCGATGGTGGTCATCGCGGTGGAGGCGGACAGGTCGGTGCTGCGGAGCCGCTTCTCCAGCAGCTCCACCTCGGTGACCAGAGAGTCGTACTTGCGCCGGAAGAAGGCCAGGGCCTCCTCCGGGGCGCCCGCCTGCCACGATCCGACGACCCGTTCGCCTTCACCTGTGCGCACGTAGACCGTGCCGTCATCGTCTACGCGGCCCCAAGGGTCCGTGGTCACCGTGTCCTCCTGCTGTCATGAACCCGGCCGGTCGCGGTCGGGTTCGGGTCGTCGCGGCGGTACCGCGCCTGTTCGTGATGGGAACCACCGTGCACCAGCACGATATCCATACGATTCGGCGGACAACGACGCGCCGTGTCTCACGTCAACGCAGTTCGGGGGTTCTGGTCCCGCTGCCGTGCCGTCGGCCGGGCCCGTCTCCCGCCTCGGAAGAGGAGGCGCAGGTCGAGGGCCTCGATCAACTCGACGACGCTGACCAATATGGCACTACCGCGCGCCCAGGCAAAGAGCAGGGGCGCGCGCGGTGATCGAATGGTGATCAAACGCGTTCTCGGACGAACCCGCCGGTTCGCCCGCCCTGACCCGGCTCGGTAGGCTCTGCGGCCAGGGGACCCGTGCTCCGGCCGAGGTCGGAGGGTTCCCGGACAACCGAAGCCACCAGGACAGGACGACCAGCCGTGCTCATCGCCGCGCTTCCCACCGGGCCCCTCTCCGCGAACTGCTACGTGCTCGCACCCGCGCCCGGCGGCGCCTGCGTCATCGTCGACCCGGGCCAGGGCGCGGCTCCACAGGTCGCCAAGGCCCTGGCCGAACACGACCTCACACCGGCCGCGATCCTGCTCACCCACGGCCACTTCGACCACGTCTGGTCGGCCGCCGAACTCTGTGAACTGCACGACGTACCGGTACACCTGCACGGCTCCGACCGCGGTCTGCTCACCGAACCGGCCGCGGGCGTCGACGCGGGATTCGCCGCGCAGCTCGAGATGCTCCTGGGCCCCGGCCCCTTCAGCGAACCGGATCAGCTGGTCGAGGTGACGGACGGCCAGAGCCTGACTCTGGGCGGGATGGAGTTCACCGTCGAGCACACCCCCGGCCACACCCCCGGATCGGTCGTCTACCTCACGAGCACCGGGGACGGGGTACCGGTCATGTTCGCCGGGGACCTGGTCTTCGCGGGGTCGATCGGACGCACCGACTTCCCCGGCGGCGACGGCGAGGCGATGAACGCGAGCCTCGCCCGCACCGTCCTCGGACGCGGCGACGACACCCAGATCCTGCCCGGCCACGGACCCGCCACCACGGTGGAGCGAGAGCGCACCACCAACCCGTACCTGCGCGGGGTCACGGGCTGACCCCCGCCCGCCGTCGTATTCCGGGGGCCCGGCCGGTGCCGTTGGCGGTAGGATTCCAGTTGTTCAAGGGGCGACGCCCCGCCCCCCGCCGGACCCGGTCTCGGGCTCCCCGGCATCCTCGCTCAGCCGCGTAGTTAGTGGACTTGGTAACTCATGCATCGTTACAGGACTCATTCGTGTGGTCAGCTCCGTAAGGAGCACGTCGGGCAGCAGGTGCGCCTCTCTGGCTGGGTGCACAACCGCCGGGATCTCGGTGGGCTGCTCTTCGTCGACCTGCGCGACCACTACGGTGTCACGCAGCTCATGGCCCGCCCCGAGTCCCCGGTGTTCGAGGAGCTCAGCCGCATCTCCAAGGAGTCGGTGATCCAGGTCACCGGCGTCGTGGCGGCCCGCAGCGCGGAGAACGTCAACCCGAACCTGCCCACCGGTGAGATCGAGATCGAGGCCACCGACGTGGAGGTCCTCGGCACCACCGAGGAACTGCCGCTGACGGTCTTCCCCGAGGACAACACCTCCGAGGAGCGACGTCTCACCTACCGCTTCCTCGACCTGCGCCGAGAGCGCATGCACCGCAACGTCATGCTGCGCTCGCAGGTGGTGGCCTTCATCCGTCAGAAGATGACGGAGCTGGGCTTCAACGAGTTCCAGACCCCCATCCTCACCAGCTCCAGCCCCGAGGGCGCCCGCGACTTCCTGGTGCCCTCCCGCCTGCACCCGGGTGAGTTCTTCGCCCTCCCGCAGGCCCCCCAGCAGTTCAAGCAGCTGCTGATGATCGCCGGGTTCGACCGCTACTTCCAGATCGCGCCCTGCTTCCGCGACGAGGACAGCCGCGCCGACCGCTCGCCCGGCGAGTTCTACCAGCTCGACGTCGAGATGAGCTTCGTCGAGCAGGAGGACGTCTTCGAGGTCATCGAGAGCGTCATGACCGACGTCTTCCGCGCGTTCTCCACGGACTGGGAGATCACCTCGCCCTTCCCGCGCGTCGCCTACCGCGACGCGCTGGAGTGGTACGGCACCGACAAGCCCGACCTGCGCGTGCCGATGAAGATGCTCGACGTCACCGCGCTCTTCGACAAGACCGACTTCCGTGCCTTCGCGGGCAAGAAGGTCCGGGCCCTGGCCGTCCCCCGGGTGGGCGACAAGCCGCGCAAGTTCTTCGACGGGATCGGCGACTTCGCCGTCGAGCAGGGCGCCAAGGGCCTGGCCTGGCTGAAGGTCGGCGAGAACGGTGAGCTCACCGGGCCCATCGCCAAGTTCGTCACCGAGATCAGCGACGACCTGCTCCAGACCCTGGACGCCGGTCCCGGGTACGGCCTGTTCTTCTGCGCCAGCGAGGACGAGGCGGAGATCAACCGGATCATGGCACCGGTCCGCGTCGAGGCCGGGCGCCGCGCCGACCTCGCCGAGGAGAAGGTCTACCGCTTCTGCTGGATCGTGGACTTCCCGATGTTCGAGCGCTCCGACGAGGGCCACGTCGAGTTCAGCCACAACCCGTTCTCCATGCCCCAGGGCGGGATGGACGCGCTGGAGAACAAGGACCCGCTGGACATCCTCGCCTGGCAGTACGACATCGTCTGCAACGGCGTGGAGCTGTCCTCCGGCGCGATCCGGAACCACTCGCCCGAGATCATGTACAAGGCCTTCGACATCGCGGGCTACGACAAGGACGCGGTCGAGGCCGAGTTCGGCGGCATGCTCAAGGCGCTCAAGTTCGGCGCCCCGCCGCACGGCGGCATCGCCCCTGGCATCGACCGGATCGTCATGCTCCTCGCGGACGAGCCCAACATCCGCGAGACCATCGCCTTCCCGCTGAACCAGAACGCCCAGGACCTCATGATGGGCGCTCCGGCGGTCGTCTCCGAGCAGCAGCTGCGTGACGTGCACATCCGCACGGTGCTCCCGGAGCAGAAGAAGAAGTAGCCGAGTCGGCCCCGGGACACGGGGCCGCCGGACACGAGGCGTCGGCCACCGGAACCCTCCGGTGACCGGCGCCTCTCCCTTATTGCCTGGACCCTCTCTTCTCCGCGTTGTTAGCCTGGGCCCGTGCAGTACCTCTACTTCCTGTAATCCGAGCCGAGGCGCCCGCCCGCCACGACGTGGCCGCGGGTGCCGGACGTGTGTCCTGACCCCTTCCGGGTCATCCCGTCTGCTCGAGGAGCTCACACGCGCCCCGCCGTCGAACCGAGTTCGCGTTCCGGCCGGGCGGAGCTCGGTTCGGAGGTACCTTGACCGCCCTCACACCCGTTTCCGGCCTGCCCGCCGGAGAACGGGCCCAACTCACCGCGACCGGTGTCCACCTCGCCCGCGGCGGCCGCCCCGTCCTGTCCGGCGTCGACATGACCGTCACACCCCGTTCCCGGTGGGGTGTGGTCGGCGAGAACGGCCGTGGCAAGTCGACCCTCCTGCACGTCCTGACCGGTGCGCTCGTCGCGGACTCCGGTCAGGTGCGAAGCGTCGGCACGCTCGGCGTCGCCGAACAGGAGATGACCGTCGCGGACGGCCGCACCGTCGGCCACCTGGTCGACACCGAACTCGCCGACGCCCGCGCGGCCCTGGCCGCGCTCGACGCCGGCGCGGCGGGGCTGGCCACCGGGGACCCGAAGGCCGCCGAGCACTACGCCGAGGCTCTGGCCGCGGCCGAGGTCCTGGACGCCTGGGACGCCGACCGCCGGGTCGACCTCGCCCTGGAGCACCTCGGAGCCGTCACCGACCGGTCCCGGCCCCTGGCGGAGCTGTCCGTGGGCCAGCGCTACCGGGTCAGACTCGCCTGTCTGCTCGGCGCCACCCGTGACTTCCTCCTCCTGGACGAGCCCACCAACCACCTGGACGCCGCCGGGCTCGAATTCCTCACCGAAAGGCTGCGGGGGCATCTGGGCGGTGTGGTGCTGGTCAGCCACGACCGCGCCCTGCTGTCGGACGTGGCCACGACCGTGCTCGACCTCGACCCGAGCCGGGACGGCGAGCCGCGCGTCTTCGGCGGGGGGTTCGCCGGATACCAGGAGGGCAGGCGCGCCGAGCGGGAGCGCTGGGAGCAGGAGTACGAACAGCAGCGCGCCGAGCACGCCCGGCTCACCCGGGACCTGTCCGAGGCCCAGAACCGGCTTGTCAGCGGTTGGCGGCCGGAGAAGGGCACCGGAAAGCACCAGCGGGCCACCCGGGCGCCCGCCCTGGTCCGCGCCGTCCACCGGCGCCGGGACGACCTGGAGGCGCACGCGGTCACCATGCCGCCGCCTCCCATGCCGTTCCGGTTCCCGGAGCTGCCCGCACGCCCGGGAGCGAACCTGCTGCGGGCCGAGGAGGTCCGCGTCAAGGGGAGGCTGGAGCGGCCGGTCACGCTCACTCTGGAGTCGGGCACGAAGCTGGTCGTCACCGGGCCCAACGGCGCGGGCAAGTCGACCCTGCTGTCCGTACTGACCGGACGGACCGAACCGACCGCGGGAGCCGTGCGGACCGCGCGCGGCGCGCGGGTGCGGCTCCTGGAACAGGAGTCGCCGTCGGCTGGCACGGGGCGGGCTCACGACGTGTTCGCCGCGTACCAGGGCCGCCTCGTCAGTGAGGGGGTCCTGGGGGAGGACGAGACGGTCTCCCTGAACGCCCTGGGGCTCCTCTCGTCCGCCGACGCGGGCCGACCGGTGCGGGAGCTGTCGACGGGCCAGCAGCGCAGGCTCGACCTGGCGCTCGCACTGGCCTCGCGGCCGCACGTGCTGCTGCTCGACGAGCCGACCAACCACCTGTCGATCCCGCTGGTCGAGGAACTCACGGAGGGACTCGGCGCGACCCGCGCGGCGGTGGTCCTGGCCACCCACGACCGTCAGCTGCGGCGGGACACGGGGGCCTGGGAACGGCTCGACCTCGGGGCCACCGAAGCGGTCGCGGAGGCCGCGCTCGGATAGTGGCCGACCGGTGGCGGTGCGCGCAACGTCGCGCGCACCGCCACCGGCGGCGTCAGCGGGTCAGGGTTTGGTGGCGCCGCAGCGCTGGCAGCAGATGTCCTCGTCCTCGGGATTGCTGTGGGTGCAGAGCCGACAGGTCCAGTCGCAGACGGCGTCGCGAAGGGGGGCTCCCGTCAGGGCACGGACGCGTTCAGGGTGCATGGTGAGTCCTCGGGGTGGGATGACGAGTTCTCGACTGACCAGTTCGGTGCCCGTAATGACCCCGCTTTGAACGTGCCACATTCGGCCAGAAAGTGAAAATAGGTGTTTATCAGGTCAAAAACCTCGTCCGTAATGCGGAAGAGGTCGACACGCGGATGCGGCCAGGCCCGTCATCCCCTACCGTTGGGGGCGAATCACCCTCCCACGCCGAGGTACGCACGTGTCCGGGAGTGAACACGGAGCGTCGACGGGGCCCGTCCCAAAAGAGGGCGCCGTGGGAGCGGAGTGCATTTCTGCCCCGCCGAGTCACACGAGCGTAACGATTCGCGCCCTGGGGTCGGTAGGTTACGGCCTTCCGGAGTGGAACCGGCCGCGACCCCATCACGTTGATGGACCATGAGGGTCCGTGTTCGACGAGGTTACGCAGCCGACGGGAGGCGGCGCCGGTGAGCCGGCCTCGGTTCCCTCCCCGGACCGGTCGCGTTCCGGACACTACAATGAGCCGAATCGGTACGTTCCAGGGGTGACCGCGCCTGACGCGGGTGTGACGTCCGAGCCGACATGAGGATGAGTCATACGTGAACGGAAAACGCGCTTCAGGCGGTGGCTCCGGGGACGCACTCGCGGAGGCGTTCCGGCATGCCCCCGAGCCCATGGCGGTCACCGGGACCGACGGCGCGATCCAGCACGCCAACCGCGCGCTCACCGAGCTCTTCGGCAGGGACGCCGCCGAGCTCACCGGACGCCCCTGGTTCGAGCTCCTGGACTCCGCTGACGTCGAACAGGGCACCAGAGCCCACCATGACGCGCTCGCCGGGACTTGGCACCGCCGTTCCCGACTGCGCCTGGCCGTCACCGACAAGTCCTCCAGACTGGCGGAGGTCCGGCTCCGCCCCGTCGACGGCGACGTCGACCTCGTGCCCGACGACCCCTCCGCCCCGGCCGTGGTCGTCCTCCTGCACGTGCTCTCCACCGAGGAGACCGACCTTCGGGTGGTCGGCGAGCTGCGCACGGACAACTCCGACTCCGTCCTGTGGAGCCTGGACCTGAGCAACGGGCGCCTGCGCGAGCTCTTCGGACCCACCCCGCTGGGCGGGCTCCTGGCCGGGAACGACCGCGATCTGGAACGGATCCTCGAACGCATCCATCCCGACGACAACGCCCGCGTGCGCGACGCCATGGCGGCCTCGTTCACCGGTCGGGACTACGAGCAGCGCTTCCGGATCTTCGACCGCCTCGGCGACGAGCGCTCCCTGCACGTGCGGGCCCGCTTCGTGCCCGGCCAGCCCGACCGGCTGGTCGGGATCATCGACGACGTCACCGAACACGTCCAGCTGGTGCGCCGCCTGGCCGACCGCCGCCGCACCGAGGCCGAACACGGCCGTCTGGTCACCGAACTCTCCTCCAAGCTCGTCTCCGCCACCACCGTCGACAAGGTGATGGACCTGCTCAGCGAGGAGTTCCTGCCGATCTTCGGCGGTGTCTACGCCCTGGCGCTGTACGTCGAGGAGGGCCTGCTGCGCACCTCGCCCAGCGCCCGGGAGCGCGGAAACACCCACCGCATAGACGGTCGACGGGCCGACGACACCGACTTCCCCATGGGCGCGGTCATCCAGGACCGCCAGCCCCGGTTCTTCGAGAGCCGCGCCGAGATCGCCAGCCGCTTCCCGGCCGCCGTCGACCTCATGCGCTCGGCCCGCGGCCAGGCCTGGGCCACCGTCCCGATCTTCGGCGACGGCAAGATCGCCCTCGGCGTGTGGCAGATGGTCTGGGACCGGCCCCACCACGCCAGCCGCGACGAACGCGCCCTCATGCTCACCTTCGCGGGGCTGGCCGGACAGGCGCTCCAGCGGATCAAGGCCCAGCAGGCCGAGCTGGAACTGGCCGACGCCGTCCAGCGCCGCATGCTGCCCCGCCAGGTGGCGAGCTTCCCGGACATGGACATCGCCACCAAGTACCTGCCCTCGCGCGCCGAGTGGCGGATCTGCGGTGACTTCTACGACGTCATCGAGCTCCCCGACAACAAGGTGGGCCTCCTGGTCGGGGACGTGCAGGGCCACGGCGTGGAGGCGGCCGCCGCCATGGGCCAGATCCGTGTCGCCTTCCGGGCCTACGCCAGCAACCAGTCCGACCCGGGCGTCGTCCTGGGGGAGACCAACCGGCTGCTCACCGAGACCGGCGAGATCGTCTTCGCCACCTGCGGCTACCTCGTGGTGGACCGGGCGAGCGGGGTCATGCAGGCCGCCTGGGCGGGCCAGCCGCCAGCGGTGCTCGCCACCCAGGGCACCTACGAGCTGTGGTCGCCCGAGACCGGACCGCCCCTGGGCGTGCTCGCGGACACCGAGTACACCGTCACCACCCGGGTCCTGGCGCCCGGCACCACGCTGCTGCTCTGCTCCGACGGGCTCGTCGAGAGCTCCGACGTCACCATGCAGGACGGGCTGGCCCAGGTGGGGGAGGCGCTCGCCCAGCACGGGGAGGACCCCAACGCCGCCGCGCAGGTCCTGGCCGAGATGGCTCCGGCGGGTCGGGGCGACGACATCGCTCTGCTCATCACCCGGATGATCCCGCGCGCCACACCCCCGCCCGAGCAGGCCGAGAGCCCCGAGAACATCTCCGTCCACCAGGGCTGAGACCGGCGCCTCGGGCCCGGCCACGGACGCGCCCGTCCTCGCCTACCCTGGGTGTGTGTCCGAAACACTGTTCGACGATGCCGGGGCCGAGGCCGCCAAGGGGCAGGAGCCGCTGGCCGTACGCATGCGGCCGCGTACCCTCGACGAGGTCGTGGGCCAGCGCCACCTTCTGGGCGAGGGCAGCCCGCTGCGCCGCCTGGTCGAGGACGACGCGCCCATGTCCGTGTTCCTGTGGGGGCCGCCGGGAACGGGAAAGACCACCCTGGCCACCGTGGTCAGCCGCGTCACCCGGCGCAGGTTCGTGGAGCTCTCGGCGGTCAACGCCGGGGTGAAGGACGTGCGCGCGGTCGTGGAGGAGGCCAAGCGCCGCATGGGCATGAACGGCACACGCACCCTGCTGTTCGTGGACGAGGTGCACCGCTTCAACAAGACCCAGCAGGACGCCCTGCTGCCCGCGGTGGAGAACCGCTGGGTCAGCTTCATCGGCGCCACCACCGAGAACCCCTTCTTCTCCGTGGTCAGCCCGCTGCTGTCCCGGTCGCTGCTGCTCTCACTGGAGTCCCTGGACGACTCCGACATCAGGGCCCTGGTCGACCGGGCGCTGATCGACGAGCGCGGGCTGGACGGCAGGTACACCCTCACCGAGGAGGGCGCCGAGCACCTCATCCGGCTGGCAGGGGGAGACGGCCGACGCTCACTCACCTACCTGGAGGCGGGGGCCCTCGTCGCAGGGCCACCCTCCGCCGAGGGCCCGGTGGAGATCACCGCCGAGCACGTCGAGCGAGCCGTGGACCGCCACGCCGTGCGCTACGACCGCTCCGGAGACCAGCACTACGACGTCATCAGCGCCTTCATCAAGAGCATGCGCGGCTCCGACCCGGACGCCGCCCTGCACTACCTGGCCCGCATGATCGAGGCGGGGGAGGACCCCCGCTTCATCGCCCGGCGCCTGGTGGTGCACGCCAGCGAGGACGTCGGCATGGCCGACCCCACCGCCCTCCAGACCGCCGTCGCGGCCGCCCAGGCGGTGGAGCTGATCGGGCTGCCCGAGGCCCGGATCAACCTCGCCCAGGCGGTCATCCACATCAGTCTGGCCCCCAAGTCCAACGCGGTGATCACCGCCATCGACGAGGCCATGGGCGACGTCCGCGCGGGCCGGGCCGGTCCCGTCCCGGCCCACCTGCGTGACGCCCACTACAAGGGCGCCGCCGACCTCGGGCACGGCAGGGGGTACCGCTACGCGCACGACCACCCGGGCGGGGTGGCCCCGCAGCAGCACGCCCCCGAGGGGCTCACCGAACGCGAGTACTACCGCCCCACCCAGCACGGTGCCGAACGTCGCTTCACCGAGATCCTCCAGAAGATCAGGAGCGTCCTCAAGAGCGAGGGTTAGGGGGTGGTTGTGGATCCCCCGCCCACCCCTCGCCCGCCACCACCCTCAACGGACGCCTGCGGCGCGGTGCCTTCCCTCTTCGTCGCCCTCCACCGCCCTCAACGGATGCCTGCGGCGCGGTGCCCTCGCGTCACCACCAGCCCGCCCCTCGCCGCACCGACGAAGCTCGCACAGCCAACCCCCGGGCGGGCCCCGCTGTGCGACTCTGCGGAGCCTGCGTAGCAGCGCACTGCAGGGGCAGCTTCGCTCCACAGCTCGTGAAAGATGGCCGGGCCCCTCTGTGTGGGACTGCGGAGCCTGCGTAGCGGTGCAGTAGGGGAGACGGCCACTCGTATCGATGGGTCTCCGCCGCCAACCGGCGAAGGCATCCAAGAAACACGCCCTGGACGCACGACGGCCCCGGCGCGGTGCGCCGGGGCCGTGTCACCGGGGGCGGTTGCGACCGCCCCCGGCTCAGTCGGAGAACAGCTCCACGACCTCCACCACCTCACGGGGCCCGTCACCCTCCTGCTCCTCCGCGAAGGTGATCTCCACGATCATCACCGGCCCCCAGGACAGGTGGTCGACGAAGTCGCTCCCGCTCAGGTCCCAGGTGCCGCGCGCCTCCTCGTCGAGGAAGACGTGCTCGGGAGCGGCGCAGAAGCGGGCGCACTTCACCTCGGCGTCGGACCTGATCACCGCCTCACCCGGATCGCCCGCCTCCTGCCACTGCTCCGCCCAGGCCTCATGGCTCGGGATGCCCTGATTGCGCGGGATCTCGTCGTCCCGAGTGACCGGTGTGTACACCCAGGTCCGCTCCTCCACCCCCGCCTCCGGCTCCTCCTGTTCCGAGGGGTCGAACCGCACCACCAGCGTGCCCGGGGCCTCCTCCTCCGCGGGCTCGGACTCGGGGGCCTCCGAGGCCTCGTCGGCGACCGGGTCGGCCTCGGCGCCGTCGCCGACCATCTGCGACAGGCCCCAGACACCGCCGCCGACCAGCACGGCCGCGACCGAGGCTGCGCCCGCCAGGAAGAGGGTGCGGGTGGGACGGTGGTTGCCCATCCTGCCCTCCAACCGGATCACCTCGGGCACCCGGGCGGGCGGCTCCACCGCGTGCCACTCGCGTTCGAGGAGGCGGCTGATCTCCTCGCGTCCGCCGGTCGGGGCGTCACCCTCCTCCGCGCCCTCCGCGTGCCACACGGCGATGACCGCTCCGGTCACCTCGCGCAGGCTGGGCCGACGGTCCGGGTCGGGATCCAGGGCGCGCCCCACGACCGGGCGCAGACCCTGCGCGAGCCCGTCCAGGGCGAAGTCCCCGGCGGCCACCCGCTCGGCGATCTCCTCGGGCTCACCGGGGCCGAAGGGCAGACGCCCGGTCCCCGCGAAGGCCACGACGGCGCCCCAGGCGAACACGTCAGCCGCGGGCGACGGCGCCCCTCCCCGGTACCGCTCGGGGCTCAGCCAGGTGGCACCCGAGCCGCGCAGCCGCTCCGCCTTCGGGGCGATCGCGCACTCCATGATGTGCGGCCCGTGCGACTCCAGCAGGATCTCGCTGGGACGCAGCGATCCATGGGACACCCCGCGGGCGTGCAGGGCCGACAACCCCTCTGCCAACGCGGTGGCCAGCGCGATCAGCTTCCCGACCCCGACACCGCCACGCCTGGTCACGTAGTGGGACAACCGCTGCCCAGCCAGGTAGGGCATGGACAGCCACGGCGGGTTGGCGTCCGAGTCGAAGGCGAGCGGCACGACGACCCGTTCGGGGTCGACCTGTGACAGGTTGCGCAACCTCCGAGCCAGCGCGGGGTAGACGTCGGGGGACTCCAGTTCGGGGGACCGGAGCAGCTTCACGGCGACGAGGCGGTCGCCGGCGGTGGTGGAGGCGGTGTCCACTGCGGCGTACACGGTGCCGGTGGAACCCTGCCCCAGTCGTCCGAGGACGAGGTAGGGGCCGATCCGCGACGGGTCGTCCGGGTAGAGGGGTGCCAGGTCCGGGGGTACCAGTACGGAGATCTCACGCGGAGAACGGGGGCTCATGGGTGTCCTGTCGGTGCTTCTGGGCCAGCGAGGGGCTGCGGGGCGTGCCCTGGTGTCCGGACATCGTAGTGAAGAACCATCTCTGCGGTGATTCTCGCCGACGCCCGCCGGTCCGTCGATCCCCGAGGGTCCCGAACCGGACGTCTCGGACACGTGACCGTTCCCACCGCCTGCCACACCGTGGCGCGCCCACGCGCGCCGACACCGGACGCGATAGGGTCGGCCGAAACCAGCCGCCCCGGCCCTCAGTGGCAGCGGCGGCGGACGCGGATCGGGAGCCCCGACCCGGCGCGATCGCTGGCCCCCGTACCCCGCCCCAAGGTGTCCGGTGCGCGCCCGAGCGCGCGCGGGGACCGTTCGCACACCCTCGAAGCAACCCTCTATCTGCCCTACGGAGCCTTCATGCTGACCGGAGGAGAGGTCGCCGCGCTCGTCGCAGCGGTGGTCTGGGCGGTGCTGGCCACGTTCATGTGCGTGGCGCTCGTCAAACTGATCAAACTCATCAACGAGACCACCAAGGTCGTCTCCGAGGTGGGGGACCGGACCCCGCCGCTGCTGGACGACGTGGCCTCCACGGTGGAGCGCACCAACACGTCACTGGAGCGGGTCGAGGAGATCACCGCCAACGTCCAGGCCTCCTCGGAGGACGTGTCCACCATGACCGCCCTCACCCGGTCGGTGTTCACCGGCCCGCTGGTGAGGATCGCCTCGTTCTCCTACGCCGTACGTCAGGTCCTGGGCCGCCGCAAGGCCCTGGCCGTGATGCGCGGCCGCAAGCGGAGGGAGAACCGGTGATCGGACGACTGTTCTACATCGCGGCCGGGGCGGCGATCGGCGGCTACGCGGTGCACCGGGTGCACCGGGCCCGCCGGGCCATGACGCCCGGGGGCATCGCCGACCGGGTCGAGGGCCGGGTCAGCGAGTACCGGGGCGCCCTCCAGGAGCTCAACGAGGACCTCGCGGAGGCGGTCCGGGAGGAGGAGGCGGAGCTGCTGCGCCGCTACGCGCCCCAGTCCCGCTCCCTGCGCTCCTCGGACCCTGAGCCGAGGGGACTCCGCGACCGCGGGTAGCGGCTGGCCGTAATGGGCACAACCTGGGGCAACGAGGGGAACCGCGCGGGCGTCGCATCCGTCGGATCGTTACGTCGCAATCGCGAACCGATGCTCTCGGATGCGCGTCTGTAGGGTTGACGAACCAGTGCAACACGTGAGGAAGCGCCATGTACCCGCCACAGCCGCCCCAGGGTCCCTACTCCGGTGGTCAGGACCCCTACAACCAGGGACAGCCCGGCTACCCCGGCGTCCCGCAGGGACCGCCCAAGATGCCCGGGACCGCGATCACCGTGCGCGTGCTGATGTTCATCGGCGGTGTGTGCGGACTGCTCTTCGGCGGCCTCGTCCTGTTGATGGGGCTGATGGCCGGCGGTGACAACGAGCTCGGCCAGGCCTTGGCCGAGGGCGTGCAGGAGACAGGGGTCAACATCGGCGCCGCCGAGGTCGTCGCCGTCATGGCGATCCTGGGCGGGGTCATGTTCGTGTACGGCCTCGTCTCCACCGCCCTGGCCTCGTTCATGGGTCGGCGCAGCGGCGGCATCCTCTGGTCGATCGTCGTCTTCCAGGCCCTGGCCGCCCTCCTGTTGCTCGTCAACATCTTCACCGGCGCCATCGGGTCGTTCATCCCGCTGCTCTTCGCGATCGGCATGATCGTCCTGATGGTGGTCCCGGCGACCCGCGCGTACTACAAGCCCGCGCCCGCCGGTCACTACCCCGGTTACTGAGATCCGGGGCGCAACACCCGCCCCGGCACCGCTCTCTCCGGGTCTGTCCCTGTCGAGATCCTCCCGCTGTCCACACGCTCCCTCAGAGAGGACCAAGGTGTACCCCACGCCTCCCTCAGGCCCCCAGCAGCCCTACGGCCAGGGCCACCCGCCCCAGCACCCGCAGGGTCCGCCCCAGCACCAGCAGGGCGGCTACGGCTACCCCCAGCAGCCGATGCAGCACGGCCACGGCCCCGGCCAGCCCTACGGAGCGCCCGGCGCCCCGCCCCCGCCTCCGCAGTTCCACGGTTCGCCCGGAGCCCCCGACACGATGCCCGGCCCGGCCACCACGGTCCGCGTGCTGATGTTCATCGGCGGTCCGGTCGGCATCCTCCTCGGTCTGATCATCGGGGTGTTCGTCGCACTCGGCGTGGGCGTGGGCGCGGCGGCCGGGACCGCGTCCGAGGCGAGTGGTGCCGAGGTCGCCGGGATGGTGGGAGCCCTTGGCGCCCTCGGAGCCTTCTTCGCGCTGATCCCCCTGGTCTACGGCATCGTCTCGACGACGCTCGCCGCCAGGATGGGCAAGCGCACGAAGGGCCTCTACTGGGGCGTCGTCGTGTTCAACATCGTCTCCGCGCTCCTGCTGGTCCTCAACCTGGTCAGCGCGCTCGCCATGGAGGGTGCGCCCACGTCCCTGCTCCCTCTGGCCTTCCACGCCACGATGACCGGGCTCATGTTCGCCCCGAGGGTGCGTCAGTTCTACGGCGCCTGAGGCGCCTCGTCACGACCCGCCGACCCGGCGGGAGAAGCGTGACCTCCGATGAGGGGCCCGGCGGGAGACCGCCGGGCCCCTCGGCGTTCCCGCACCCGGCCCGGAGCCCTCGCTGGCGGCCCATCGGGGATGCGTCGGTGGCCAGCGGCGATAGCCTTGGAATGGCCGGACCGCCGCCGTTGTCATCAACGGTGCGGGTCCTCGGCGGCCACTGCAAACCATGCGCGCAGACGTGGCGGTCCCCTCTACGATGGGCCCCTACCGACCACGCGTGACCACGGTCCCACCCAGGGACAACCCCGCCGCCACCGGGCGGCGGAGCCAAGCACAGGAGGGCATCAATGGAGACGGCAGAGATCGCGCGCCGCTTCCTCAGTTTCTTCGAGAAGAACGGACACACCGTGGTGCCCTCGGCAAGCCTGATCGCCGAGGACCCCACGCTGCTGCTGGTGCCAGCAGGCATGGTCCCCTTCAAGCCCTACTTCCTGGGTCAGCGCACACCCTCCTACGACACCGCCACCAGCGTCCAGAAGTGCATCCGGACCAAGGACATCGAGGAGGTCGGCAGGACCTCCCGTCACGCCACCTTCTTCCAGATGCTGGGAAACTTCTCGTTCGGTGACTACTTCAAGGAGCGGGCGATCCCGCTGGCGTGGGAGCTCGTCACCACCCCGGTGTCCGAGGGCGGATTCGGGATCGACCCCGACAAGCTGTGGGTGACCGTCTACCTCGACGACGACGAGGCCGCGTCGATCTGGCGCGACAAGGTCGGTGTCCGCCCCGAGCGCATCCAGCGCATGGGCATGGACGAGAACTACTGGGACATGGGAGTGCCCGGTCCCTGCGGCCCCTGCTCCGAGATCTTCTACGACCGCGGCCCCGAGTACGGCGTCGAGGGCGGTCCCGAGGCGGACGAGAACCGCTACATCGAGATCTGGAACCTCGTCTTCATGCAGTACGAGCGGGGTGAGGGCTCCGGCAAGGACTACCCGATCCTCGGCGAACTGCCCAGGAGGAACATCGACACCGGTCTCGGTCTGGAGCGCCTCGCGGCGGTCCTCCAGGGCGTCGACAACATCTACGAGACCGACATCATCGGCCGCGTGCTGCACCGCGCCGCCGAGCTGACCGGCACCGCCTACGGTGACGACCATGACCAGGACGTCATGCTCCGCGTGGTCGCCGACCACGTGCGCAGCGCCGTCATGCTCGTCGGAGACGGCGTCAAGCCCGGCAACGAGAAGGCCGGGTACGTCCTGCGCCGCATCCTTCGCCGTTCGATCCGCAACCTGCGGCTGCTCTCGGGCACCGACTCCTTCTTCCTGCACGATCTGACCGAGGTCAGCATCGACGCGATGAAGGACATCTATCCGGACCTGCTCGACAAGGCCGACGTCATCCACGGCGTGGTCGACAACGAGGAGCGCAACTTCGCGGACACCCTCCGCGCGGGCACCACGCTCTTCGGCCGCGCCGCCGAGCGCACCCGCGCCGCGGGCGGTACCGAGTTCTCGGGTGTGGACGCCTTCCAGCTCCACGACACCTACGGCTTCCCCATCGACCTCACCCTGGAGATGGCGGCCGAGCAGGGTCTGAGCGTGGACGAGGGCGCCTTCCGCGAACTCATGCAGCGCCAGAAGGACACCGCCAAGGCCGACGCCAAGGCGAAGAAGCTCGGCAACGCCGACATCTCGCTCTACGCGCAGATGCACGAGAACGCCGGCAACACCGAGTTCCTGGGCTACACCGAGGCCGAGAGCGACTCCCACGTCAAGGGCATCGTCGTTGACGGCGAGGGCGTCCCCGCCGCGCGCGCGGGCGACAAGGTGGAGATCGTCCTGGACCGCACCCCGTTCTACGGGGAAAGCGGAGGTCAGCTCGCCGACACCGGAACCCTGACCGTCGACGGGCGCGGCGTGGTGGACGTCGAGGACGTCCAGAAGCCGCTCCCGGGCCTGTTCGTGCACCGGGGCACCGTCCGCTCCGGAGAGATCGTCCTGGACGACACCGTGCACGCGGAGATCGACACCGGTCGCCGCCACGCCATCGAACGGTCCCACTCGGCCACCCACCTGATCCACTCGGCGCTGCGCAACGCGATCGGCCCCTCCGCCGGACAGGCCGGTTCGGAGAACCGCCCCGGCCAGCTGCGGTTCGACTTCACCGCCGACAACGCGCTGGGCGGCCAGCGCCTGGCCGAGGTCGAGGAGGAGGTCAACACCGTCCTCGCCGGTGACATCGCGGTCCAGACCGAGGAGAGGAGCCTGGACGAGGCGCTCAGGATGGGCGCCCTGGCCATGTTCGGGGAGAAGTACGGCGACCGCGTCAGGGTCGTGGAGATGAGCGACTACTCGGTCGAGCTCTGCGGCGGCACGCACGTCGGTTCCACCGCCAAGCTCGGCATCGTCAAGCTGCTGGGGGAGTCCTCCATCGGTTCGGGCGTGCGCCGCGTCGAGGCGGCCGTGGGCGTGGACGCCTTCAGGCGCCTGTCCAAGGAGTCGGCCCTGGTCGGTCAGCTCTCCGAGCAGCTCAAGACGCCGCGCGAGGAACTGCCCGAGCGGATCGACACGATGGTCTCGCGGCTGCGCGTCGCCGAGAAGGAGATCGAGAAGCTGCGCGCCGCCCAGGTGCTCCAGGCCGCGGGCGACCTCGCGGCCGGCGCGCGCCGACACGGCTCGGCCCGGGTCGTGGCCGCCGAGGCGCCCGAGGGTGCCAGCGGTGACGACCTGCGCAAGCTGGTCCTGGACGTGCGCGGACGCCTCGGTGAGGACGAGCCCGTGGTCGTGGCGATGACCGCCGTGCCCAAGGACCGTCCCGTCGTGGTGATCGCCGCGAACAAGGCCGCGCAGAAGGCCGGGATCAAGGCGGGCGACCTCGTGGGCGTCGCGGCCCGCGCCCTCGGCGGCGGTGGCGGCGGCAAGCCCGACATCGCCCAGGGCGGCGGCACCGACGCGAGCAAGGTGGACGAGGCCCTGCGCGCCGTGGAGGCGCGCGTCGCGGGCGCCTAGCCGCCTGGGCGCTGGTCCGTCCGACCGCGCCTCGTGGGGCCTTGTGGGTCACGCGGGGCGCGGTCGCCTTTTCGCCACTCCGAACGGGTCAATCACCCCGAGTTGTCGAACCTGTCCGTACAGTTTCGTTATGTGACCAAGCTGACGGTTCCCGAGCCGCCGGGACCCGATCCGACGCACGATGCCGCCGGACGACCCGGTGACACCCGCCCGGGCCCGGTGCGTGACCACTGTGACCTACACTCGGACCGTACGTGTGCGCCCCGGTCCCCGTTGACACGGCCGGACCCGAGGCCCCTGGCCCGGTCCCCGCGCGACCGGGGGCGTTCCATGGGTCAGGCTGCGCACCGTCATCGAATCGGGCATACTGTGGCGCGTCACAGCCGATCACATGGCTGTCTGCGCGGAGATTCCCGCGATCCAGCTGATGAACAGGACCACCGTGTTGAGGATTTCCCAGCAGCGGTGCTGTGCCGTCGACGGTACGGCCCGCGCGAGCAGCGCCCCCAGGCAGGAGGAGGCGTCCTCGTGAGACACGGTGTGCGCCTGGCGATCGATCCGGGCAACGCGCGTATCGGCGTCGCCGCCAGCGACCCCAGCGGCGTGCTGGCCAGCCCGGTCGAGACCATCCCGCGAGGCAGGGGCGACGTGCAGCGCATCGCCCTCCTCGTACTGGAGAAGGAGGCCCGCGAGGTCGTCGTGGGCTACCCTGCTTCACTGTCCGGCCAGGAGGGACCGGCGGCCCGGTCCGCGCGCGAGTTCGCGAACACCCTGGCCCGACTCCTCGACCCCGTCCCCGTCAGGCTCGTGGACGAACGACTCACCACGGTGACCGCCCAGGGACAGCTGCTCTCCGGCGCCTCCTTCGGGAAGAAGGGGGCCAAGGGCGGCCGGGCCCGCCGCTCGGTCATCGACCAGGCGGCCGCCACCGTGCTCTTGCAGAGCGCCTTGGACCAGGAACGGTCAACAGGCCATCCCCCGGGCGAGATCGTCCGTGCAAGCCAGGGAGATTCATGACCGACAGGGATGACTACCCCGATCCCTACCGTGGCCGTGCCGACCGCGAGGGCGGCTACGACTACGACCCGCTGTCCGACCCGCTGCCCGCGCAGCCGCCGTCACGCGGACGTCGGGCGCGCCCCGAGCCCCAGTCCAACCCCTGGGCCGAGCAGCCCGGGACGGGTGAGTTCGGGCACTCCGGACCACCCGCCGGCGATGCCCGCGCCCCCCGGTACGCGGCCCCCGCCCCCGGGGAAGCCGACACGAGCGGCCGGAACGCGCCCGCCCCCGGTCGCCGCCGCAGGGCCGAACCGCCCGCGGACGAGACACCGTGGAACGGCGAACCGCAGGCCGCCGGTCCCCGGCGTTTCGGTGCCGCCGACGCCCTGCGCGGTGGCCGTGCCGCACGCGGCGGGCAGACACCCGAGCACCCCGAGCAGGGTTCCCCCTCGGACACCGGAAGCCACCAGCGACCCAGCGCCGACGCGACCCAGGACGCCCTGGCGGCCCTGGCCAACCTGGGTGGCGCCCAGAACCCCTCACGCGGGACCGGCGCCCCCCAGCCGCCCGCGGACCCCCCGGCACAGGAGCAGCCTCCACGCAGGGCCCGGCGCGCACGCGCCGAGGAGCCCGCGGAGCCGCGTTCCGCCTTCTGGGGCGACGACGCCGACGAACCCGCCCCCGCCTTCCACACGGACCCCCCGGAGGAGGAACCCCAGGGCCGAAGGAGCCGCCGCAAGCGCGCCCAGGAGGCGCAGCCCGAGCCCGTGCGCGACACGGGGGCCTTCCGCGCGCTGGAGCCGGAGGACGAGGAACCCGCGGGTCGTCGCGGTCGTCGCCGCGCCCGCCGTGGAGTGGAGGAGGAGCCCGAGGACACCGGGGCCCTCCGAGCACACGAGCCCGAGTTCGACCAGGAACCCGACCCGGAGCCCGAGGAGCCGGCCGGTCGTCGCGGTCGTCGCCGCGCCCGCCGTGCGGCGGAGGAGGAGCCCGAGGACACCGGGGCCTTCGCCGCCGCGCCGGTCACCGACACCGGTGCCTTCGCGGAGCTGTCCAACCTGGACGAGGACGAGCAGCACCTCACGGACACCGGCTCCTTCCTCGCTCAGGAACCGGAGGACGAGGAGCCCAAGGGGCGTCGCGGCCGTCGTCGCGCCAAGCGGGGGCGCCGGGCCGAACCCGAGCCCGAGCCCGAGGTCGATGAGGAGCCCGAGGAGGACCTCTACGAAGAGGACAGCCTCGAGGACATCGCCGCCTCCTACGGCGACAGCCGCGCCAACCGCAAGCGCGCCAAGCGAGCCAAGGCCGCGCAGGCCGCCCGGCTCAACAAGGGCAAGCCCAGGAAGCGCAGGAAGAGCAAGGGCCTGACGGTCCTGCTCGTCCTGGTCCTGCTGCTCGTGGTCGCGGGTGGCGGTTACGGGGTGGCTCGTGCCTACGTGTTCCCGCCCGACTTCTCCGGTGAGGGTGAGGGCGAGGTCGTCTTCGCCATCGAGGAGGGGCAGAGCGGTACCGCTGTCGCCCAGAGCCTGGTGGACCAGGGCGTGGTCGCGAGTGTGCGGTCCTTCACCAACGCGCTCAGCTCCAGCGAGGGCGACGGACTGGTTCCGGGCACCTACTCCCTGGCCGAGGGCATGAGCGGCGAGAGCGCGGTGGCGGCCCTGCTCGACCCGGAGAACCGTCTCGGCGGGCGGGTCACCATCCGCGAGGGGCTCCGCTCCGACCAGGTGCTCCAGCTCCTGTCCGAGAACACGGGGCTGAGCCTGGAGGAGCTCGAGGAAGCGTACGAACAGACCGACGAGCTCGGCCTGCCCGACTACGCCTCGGAGGGCCCGGCGGGTTACCTGTTCCCGTCCACGTACCGGTTCGAGCCCGACACCGAGGCCCTCTCCATGCTGCGCACGATGGTCACCCAGTACCGGCAGGTCGCCGAGGAGGTGAACCTGGCGTCCCGCGCCGCGGACCTCGGGTACGACTCCAACGAGATCATGGCCATCGCCTCCATCGTCCAAGCGGAGAGCGGCCGGGCCGAGGACATGCCGAAGATCTCCCGGGTGGTGCACAACCGCCTGGACATCGACATGGCGCTCCAGATGGACAGCACCTGCTTCTACGCCATCGGTGAGTACGGCATCGCGCTGAACAACGAACAGCTGATCCAGTGCCGGGACGACACCAGCGGGTTCGACACCTACTACAGCACCGGGCTGATCCCCGGCCCGTTCGTCGCCCCGGGTCAGGAGGCCATCGAGGCCGCACTGGAACCGGCGGACGGTGAGTGGCTGTACTTCGTGGCCACCGACCCGGAGGCTGGTGTCACCGAGTTCGCCGAGACCCACGCGGAGTTCGAAGTCCTCAAGGAACGTTTCCAGGAGACCTACAACGGTGGAAACGAGGAGTGATGCGCGCCGCTGTCCTGGGCTCGCCGGTGGCCCACTCCCTCTCCCCGGTCCTGCACACGGCCGCCTACACGGCGCTGGGCCTGGGCGACTGGTCCTACGGGCTCTTCGAGTGTGACGAGGAGGGGCTGGCCCCGTTCCTCGCTGACCTGGCCCCGGCGGAGTGGGCCGGACTCTCCCTCACCATGCCGCTCAAGCGACGGGCCATGGACCTGGCGGACGAGGTCTCCGACCTGGCCACGGAGGTCGGCGGCGCCAACACCCTGGTCCGCCGGGGGGCGGGGTGGTCGGCGCTGAACACCGACGTCGAGGGGATCGCCGCCGCCCTGACCGAAGGGGGTGTGAGGGTCCCGACCAGCACGCTCGTCCTGGGCGCCGGGGCCACCGCGGCCTCGGCCCTGGCGGCACTGCGGGAGCTGGGCACGACCGGACCGGTCACGATCCTGGCCCGTGACACGGCGCGCACAGGCGAGGTCACGTCGGCGGCCGAGCGCCTCGGCCGCCCCGTCCGGGTGGCGCCGCTGACGGAGATCGAGCACCACCTGGACGCGGACCTCGTGGTCTCCACCCTGCCCTCGGGGGCGACGGACGTGTACGCCACTCGGATCGGGGCCTCCGGGGCCGACCTGTTCGACGTGATCTACGCCCCATGGCCGACCGCCACCGCCTCGGCGGTGGCGGCCCGTGGCGGGCGCGTGGTCGGCGGGTTCCCGATGCTCCTGCACCAGGCCGTCGCCCAGGTCCGCCTGATGACGGGGATCGAGGACGTCCCGGTGGAGCCCATGAGGGCCGCGGGGGAGGCGGAACTGCTCCGGCGCTCCGCCCGGGTCGCCCACTGACCCCCGGCACGGTGGTCGGGCAGTCGCGGGGTCCTGCTATATTGGGTGTCATCGACTTGGTCCGGTGTGTCTGACACACCGGAGCCGCAAGCGGAGATGATCCTCCCACCTACCGGGCCGCGCCCGTGTGGGTCCCGGTCAGACGATGGGCACGCCGCCCCGAGTACGTCGGACACCCGTGTACGGGTTCCGTCGTTCTGGTTCGCGGTTCCGTCGTGAACATCCGGTCGGATCGCCCCGCTTGCACACGCTGGCGGGGTTTTTCGTTTTTGGTGAGACCCCAACGCGGGCGGGTGGCCTGAACAAGCACGGGCGACCCGGTCGAACAGGCCGACCACCACGGGGTGGGCGGCCGGTCCCAGGTAATCCGAGAAAGCTAGGGAGGGGTCTCATCAGCACAGAGCCCCGCATCAATGACCGTATCCGGGTGCCCGAGGTCCGACTCGTCGGACCCAACGGTGAGCAGGTCGGAATCGTCTCCGTGCAGGACGCGCTGCGTCTGGCCCAGGAGTCGGACCTCGACCTCGTCGAGGTCGCGCCGACCGCGCGCCCGCCGGTCGCGAAGCTGATGGACTACGGCAAGTTCAAGTACGAGTCCGCGGTCAAGGCCCGTGAGTCGCGCAAGAACCAGTCGAACACGATCATCAAGGAGATCAAGCTCCGCCCGAAGATCGACCCGCACGACTACGAGACCAAGAAGGGTCACGTCGTTCGGTTCCTCAAGAGCGGGGACAAGGTCAAGGTGACGATCATGTTCCGTGGCCGCGAGCAGTCCAGGCCCGAGCTCGGGCGCAGGCTGCTGGCGCGTCTGGC
The DNA here is from genome assembly GCF_018070675.1 of Nocardiopsis sp. B62. Classification (NCBI taxonomy): domain Bacteria; kingdom Bacillati; phylum Actinomycetota; class Actinomycetes; order Streptosporangiales; family Nocardiopsidaceae; genus Nocardiopsis; species Nocardiopsis sp. B62. Next base: position 24,019 of record NZ_JAGPXK010000029.1, read on the forward strand.
CCAGGACGTCCAGGATCTTGGCACGGTCGAGTCCCAGCCCAAGCAGGACGGCCGCAACATGGTCATGGTGATCGGTCCGCACAAGCGGCGTTCCGAGCACAAGGCCGAGGCCCGCGCCGCAGCGGGGGACAAGACCCGCCGCGACGAGCGCGACCAGGCGTAAGGCGCCAGGGGGAGTCCCCCACCGCCCGGACGCCGTCCAAGGCGACGACCGGGTGGTGGGGTGGGCTGCGCCCGACCAGTCCGTGATGCACCGGTGTGCGACGGGACCCCGCCGTAGTGGCGGAACAATCGCGGTGTCCGCATCCTGTGCGGGTGCCGCGCCGACGGAGTAGGAGACGACGGCGACATGCCGAAGAACAAGTCCCACAGCGGAGCCAAGGACCGTTTCAAGGTCACCGGCTCCGGCAAGATCATGCGCCGCCGTGCCAACAAGAACCACATCCTTGAGCACAAGACCTCCAAGCGCAAGCGGAAGCTGGGCACGGAGGCCGAGCTCGCTCCGGCCGACACCAAGAACATCAAGAAGCTCCTGGGCAAGTAGCACCGGAGCACCCGTCCTCCTTGGCCAGCCCGTGCGCCCGACCCCGTCGGCGCGCTGAGGCGCCAGGAGGACAACCACCTGAAGCGAACGCGGCCGCTGGGTGCGTCCTGGCCGGACCGGTCGGCGCGCCGTGCGCGCCGGAAGAACCAATGAGGGAGTCACTGTGGCACGCGTGAAGCGGGCTCTCAACGCCAAGAAGAAGCGCAAGGTCGTTCTCGACCGGGCCAGTGGTTACCGCGGGCAGCGCTCGCGTCTGTACCGCAAGGCCAAGGAGCAGATGCTCCACTCGATGACCTACTCCTACCGGGACCGCAAGGACCGCAAGGGGCAGTTCCGTCGTCTGTGGATCCAGCGCATCAACGCCGCCTCCCGCGCTCACGGCCTGACCTACAACCGTCTCATCCAGGGTCTGAAGCTGGCCGAGATCGAGGTCGACCGTCGCATGCTGGCCGAGCTGGCCGTCAACGACGAGGCCGCCTTCGCCGTCCTGGTGGAGAAGGCCAAGCAGGCCCTCCCCACCACCGCCGCGGCCTAGCGGGCAGTCGGAAGAACCAGACGGGTAGCGATGGCGAGCCACGAGTTCACGAGTGTCCGGTCACCCAGGATCAAGGGGGTTCGGCGGCTCGCCAAGCGCACCTTCCGTCAGCGTGAGCGGCGCTTCCTCGCGGAGGGGCCGCAGGCCGTACGGGAGGCCCTGGCCGCCGTCAACGGCGGCCACGGGCGGTCCCCCTACAACGGGGCCGCCCATGGCGTCGCCGAGGTCTACGCCACGGCGGAGGCCATGCAGCGCCACATCGACCTGATGGACGCCGCCCACACAGCGGGCGTGCCCACCCACCGGGTCAGTCTCGACGTGATGTCCGAACTGGCGCAGACCATCACCCCGCAGGGGGTCATCGCGGTCTGCGAGTTCGTCGACGTCCCCTTGGAGAGCGTCTCCAACGCGCGGCTCGCCGTCGTCCTCTCCCACGTGCGCGACCCCGGCAACGCCGGTACGGTCCTGCGCACCGCCGACGCGGCCGGAGCCGACGTCGTCATCTTCACCGACGCCTCGGTGGACCCCTACAACGGCAAGTGCGTGCGCGCCTCCGCCGGAAGCCTGTTCCACCTGCCCGTGGTGGTGGGGGTGCCGGTGGCCCAGGCGGTGGACTTCCTGCACGGCGTCGGGGCCAAGGCCTGGGCGGCCGACGGCAGCGGCGACCGCGACCTGCACCAGCTTGCCGACGACGGCGACCTGGACGGCCCGGTCGGCTGGGTCTTCGGCAACGAGGCCTGGGGTCTGCCGGAGGAGATCGTCCAGCTCACGGACGGCGCGGTCAGCGTCCCGATCTACGGCGGGGCCGAGAGCCTGAACCTGGCCACGGCCGCGGCGGTCTGTCTGTACACGACCGCCCGCCAGCAGCGCCGCGCCTGAGCCACCCCAGCAGGTCCGGCAGCACGGCCCCCCGGTCTACGGCGGGGCCGAAAGGCTGGATCCGGTCCCGTTCCTGACGGTCCCCTGGCGAGTTCTCACGCGGCTCCGGGGGCGTCGCCCCCGAACCCGTTCAGCCGACTCTCCGGCGTGGCGGAACCGCGCCCGATCATCACTCCGCGTCACCTTCGGGTGGCTGACCCGGGGTGGAGCGTGGGGCGGTGTACACGCTCGGTAACAGGTCGCCTCAACCATCCGAAATGCACGTGCACGGGGTTCGAGTGTCGATAGGGTCGGGCCAGTACGACGGTGGTTCACGCGCATCCCGCTTGTCCACCCCCGCCCGATCCCTGTCACGGGTGGGACGGTGCGCGTGTCCGCCACGACACGACGGGCTTGACGACAGGGCGTGAGCACACGGAGCCCGAACGCTGCGGCGGGCGTGCCCCGGAGCCGACGTGCGTCCGACCATCTCGGACGGCGGTGACGGAACCGGTGGCCGTCTCCCGGGTTCCGGGTGACTCCGTATCCCGGGTCATCAGGCGTACCAGGTGGGAGTGCAGGGTAGATCTGCGGTGGTGTCCGGGGAGTTCAGCCCACGGGCACGACCGGTCAGCGATCCCGACCCAGGAGTCCTGTGGTCGCGGACCTTCGGAGGGGAGCGGGGAGAGGCGTGGGCAGCGGCCGACACGTGGGCCAACCGGCGGAGGACTCTGACGGTGCGGCGGCGCGACCCTCAAAGGACCCCGTCCCAGGGCAAGGACACACCACCGACGTCCCGGCCGACAGGGAGGGCGTCCAGGGAGCGGACCCCCGTGGCGGGCGTCGCCGCGGTGCCGCGTCCGCTCTGTGGGAGGTCGACACCGCCTCTGCGGCCGACGGTCCGCCCCTGCACGCCGACGACCTGCCCGACGGAGTGGTCGTCGCTGACGCGGGGGGAAGGGTCGTCCTCTTCAACACCCTCGCTGCGCAGCTGACCGGGGTTTCCGCGGCCTCCGCGATCGGCCGGGACTTTCGCGCCGCCCTGCCACTGAAGGGTCTGGACGGTCACAACTGGTGGGAGTCCAGCGACCCCTACGGAGGCGACCGCGAACGCACCCGCCAGCCCGAGCGCGTGCTCTGCCTGCCCGACGAACGCGAGATCCTCGTCTCCGCCCGCTACGTGCGGGCCCGGCCCGGGGGGGACCTCGTGCGCCTGGTCCTCACAGTCAGGGACGCCTCCGCCCGCTCCGAGCGCTCCCGTGCCGACCTCGTTTCCGAGGTCGCGCACGAGCTGCGCTCCCCGCTCACCAGCGTGAAGGGCTTCACCTCCACCCTGCTCAACAAGTGGGAACGGCTCACCGACAAGCAGAAGCTGTTCATGCTGGAGACCGTCAATGCCGACGCCGACCGCGTCACCCGGCTCATCCACGACCTCCTGGACGTCTCCCGCATCGAGTCCGGCCGCCTGGAGGTGCACCGCCAGGTCGTCGACCTGCCCGCGGCCGTGCGCCGTCTGGTCGCCAGCCGTGTCGCCTCCGGCTACGCCGAGGAGCGCTTCCGGGTCGAAGCCCGCGGAGAACTCCCGCAGATGTGGCTGGACTCCGACAAGTTGGAACAGATCCTCTCCAACCTCGTGGAAAACGGGGTGCGGCACGGCGCTGGTACTGTCAGTGTCGTGATCGAGCCGTGTGAAGGAGGAGCAGCGGTGTCGGTGCGCGACGAAGGCCAGGGCATAGCACCCGAGACCGTTCCGCGCGTCTTCCGTCAGTTCTGGCGCGGGAAGCGCCGTGGCGGAACCGGCCTCGGACTGTTCATCGTCAAGGGCCTCGTCGAGGCCCACGGCGGCACGATCACCGTCGGACGCGCCCCCAACGGCGGCGCCGAGTTCCGATTTACCGTGCCCGCCGGGACGCCCGAGTTCGTCTGAGCCCTCAGACCCTTCGGCCCCCCGGTGGGCGCACGTGGCATGTCCCGGACCCCGCGACGGAAACCTTCCCGGGCTGCCCGAAACCGCCTGTGCTTTTCCTGTCGGCTTCGTCCGCCCCCGTGCGGACCGTGACTGCCGCGCCGGTCCCCGCTTTCCGTGGAGGGCCGGTGACGGCGAGGCAACCAACCATGTCTGCACCGAACAATTCCTTCGACCCGGTCGAGGTGACCTCCCTGCACCCCGACGAGGTCGCCCGCATGCGCGAGGAGGCCCTGGCCGCCATCGAGGCCGCCGCCGACCTCGCCGAACTCAAGGAGGTCCGGCTCGCGCACGCCTCCGACCGCTCCCCGCTGGCTCTGGCCAACCGGGAGATCGGCGCCCTGCCCCCGGCCGCCAAGGCCGACGCGGGCAAGCGCGTCGGCGGCGCCCGACGCGACGTCGGGCAGGCCCTCAAGGCCCGCCAGGCGGTGCTGGAGACCGAGCGCGACGAGCGCGTCCTCGTGGAGGAGCGCGTCGACGTCACCCTGCCCTGGGACCGCACGCCCCGCGGGGCCCGCCACCCGCTGACCACCGTCGCCGAGCGCATGACCGACGTCTTCGTCGGCATGGGCTTCGAGGTCGCGGAGGGTCCCGAGGTCGAGGCGGAGTGGTTCAACTTCGACGCCCTCAACTTCCAGCCCGACCACCCGGCCCGCAGCATGCAGGACACCTTCTTCGTCGAGGGTCCCGACGGCGGCGAGTCCGGCCTGGTCATGCGCACCCACACCTCCCCGGTCCAGATCCGCGCGCTGCTCTCGCGCGAGCTGCCCGTGTACGTGGTCGCGCCCGGCAAGACCTTCCGCACCGACGAGCTGGACGCCACGCACAGCCCGGTCTTCCACCAGCTGGAGGGGCTGGTCGTCGACAAGGGGATCACCCTGGCGCACCTGCGCGGCGCCATCGACGCGTTCGTGGAGTCCGTCTTCGGTGAGGGCCTGCGGACCCGCTTCCGCGCGTCCTACTTCCCCTTCACCGAGCCCTCCGCCGAGGTGGACATCGAGTGCTTCGTCTGCCGGGGCGCCTCCGTGGGCGACCCCGACCGGCCCTGCCGAACCTGCTCCAGCGAGGGCTGGATCGAGATCGGCGGCTGCGGCGTGGTCAACCCGCGTGTGCTCACCGCCGCCGGCGTGGACCCCGAGGTCCACAGCGGCTGGGCCTTCGGCCTGGGAATCGAACGGACACTGATGTTCGCGCACGGGGTGCGCGACATGCACGACATGGTCGAGGGCGACATCCGCTTCACCTCGGCCTTCGGGAGTGAGAACTGATGCGCGTCCCCCTGACCTGGCTGCGTGAGTACGTCGAGCTTCCGGCCGACGTCTCCGCCCGTGACCTCGCCTCCCGGCTGACGCTGGCCGGGCTGGAGGTCGAGACCGTCGACGAGCTCGGCTCCGACCTGACCGGCCCCGTCGTCTTCGGACGGGTGCTGGAGATCGAGGAGCTCACCGGCTTCAAGAAGCCCATCCGCTACTGCAGGGTGGACGTCGGCTCGGCCAACGGCACCGGCGAGCCGCAGGAGATCGTCTGCGGCGCCCGCAACTTCGCCGAGGGCGACCTCGTCGTGGTGTCCCTGCCCGGAGCGGAACTGCCCGGCGGTTTCCGGATCGGTGCCCGCAAGACCTACGGGCGGATGTCGGCGGGCATGATCTGCTCGGCCACCGAACTCGGCCTGTGGGAGGACCACGAGGGCATCGTCGTGCTGCCCGAGGGCTTCGCCGAGATCGGTGCCGACGCCATCGCCGCCCTCGGCCTGCGCGAGGACGTCCTCGACATCGCCGTCACCCCGGACCGCGGGTACGCGCTGTCCCTGCGCGGCGTGGCGCGTGACGTCGCCGCGCTGTACGGGGTCGCGCTCCACGACCCCGCCGACGTCACCGTCGCCGGGACCACCGGCCCCGGCCACCCGGGTTCGGTCGAGGACCCCGCGCGCTGCGACCGCCTCGTGCTGCGCGGCGCCACCGGCTTCGACCCGCAGGCCCCAACCCCGCTGTGGATGAGGCGCCGACTGCACCAGAGCGGGGTCCGCCCCGTCTCCCTGGCCGTGGACGTCACCAACTACGTGATGCTCGAACTCGGTCAGCCGCTGCACGCCTGGGACCGGGACCGCGTCAACGGCGCGATCCGGGTCCGCCAGGCCGCGGCGGGGGAGAAGCTGGAGACCCTGGACCACGTCCAGCGCTCCCTGGACTCCGACGACATCGTCATCGCCGATGACTCCGGCGCCCAGGCCGTCGCCGGTGTGATGGGCGGGCTCGACACCGAGATCGGCCCGGACTCCACCAGCGTCCTGGTCGAGGCGGCTCACTTCGACGCCATGAGCATCGCGCGCGCCTCCCGGCGGCACCAGCTCTCCTCGGAGGCCTCCCGCCGCTTCGAACGCGGCATCGACGCCGCCGGGCAGCTGGTCGCCGCCACCCGAGCTGTGGAGCTGCTGGCCGAGCTCGGCGGTGCCACGGTCGAGACCGCCTACACGGTGGTCGACGAGAGCACCCCGCGCGAGCCCATCGTCATCCGGGCCTCCCACGCCTCGGGCGTGGCGGGCGTCGACTACCCCGAGGGCACCAGCGAGCGGTGGCTGCGCGCCGTGGGCTGCGCGGTCGAGACGGACGGGGACCTGCTGCGGGTCACCCCGCCCACCTGGCGGCCCGACATCACCGACCCCAACGACCTCGCCGAGGAGATCATCCGCTTCGAGGGGTACGAGAACATCCCCTCGATCCGGCCCAGCGGTTCGGGACGGGGCCTGACCTCCAGCCAGCGCCTGCGCCGGGCGGTCGGCCGGGTTCTGGCCGACACCGGTTTCAACGAGGTGCTCTCGTACCCGTTCACCGCCGAGCGCGACCTCGACGGCCTGCAGCTGGCCGCCGACGACCCGCGCCGTGCGTCACTGCGCCTGGCCAACCCGCTCAACGAGGAGGAGCCGCTGCTGCGGACCACCCTCCTGCCGGGGCTGTTCAAGGCGCTGACCCGCAACGTGGGCCGGGGCCTCACCGACGTCGCGCTGTTCGAGACGGGTCTGGTGTACCTGCCGGTTCCCGGCGCCACCCGCGCTCCGATCCTGCCGGTGAACCGTGGTCCGAGCGCCGAGGAGCTCGCGCTCGTCGACGCCGCCCTGCCCGAGCAGCCGCGCCGCGTGGGCGTGGTCATCACCGGTGACGCCGAGCGCGCCGGCTGGTGGGGCGAGGGACGCGCGGCCACTTGGGCCGACGCGATCCAGGCCGCCCGCGACGTCGCCCGTGTCGCCGGGGTCGACCTGGAGATCGAGGCCGACGCCCGCGCGCCGTGGCACCCCGGCCGCTGCGCGGCCCTGTACGTGCGGGTCGAGGGCGAACGGGTGCTCGTCGGCCACGCCGGTGAGCTGCACCCGAGGGTCGTCAAGGCGTTCGGGCTGCCGGAGCGCACCGCCGCCGCGGAGATCGACCTCGACGGCGTCGAGCGGGCCCGAACGGACTCGCCCGCGCCGACGGTGTCGACCTACCCGGTGGCCACCCAGGACGTGGCCCTGGTCGTCGACGCCTCGGTGCCGGTCGGCCGGATCAGCGAGGCTCTGGCCGAGGGGGCGGGCCCGCTGCTGGAGAGCGTGCGGCTGTTCGACGTCTACACCGGCGAGCAGGTCGGGGAGGGCCGCCGGTCCGTGGCCTTCGCGCTGCGGTTCCGGGCCGAGGACCGGACGCTGACGGCCGAGGAGGCGGGGGCCGCGCGTGACGCCGCCGTCGCCCTGGCCACCGAGCGCACCGGCGCGGTCCTGCGCGGCTGATCCCGGCCGGCTCCGGTCCGAAGGGGCCCGGGGTCGCGGGAAGGGTGGGGCGGGTACTCCCTGAGGAGGAGGACCCGCCCCACCCTTCTGTGTTACGACAGGGGGAGCGGGGTCCGGACACCGCCGAGAAGGAAGGACCACGTCCGCCACCTGTTGTGAAACGCGCGGCGGCGGCGTTCGGATTTCAAGGAAATTGCAACCACGTCTTTCCAGCGTAGTAAGGGTTTTAGCGCGAGGCGCCGGGGGTAGCCGGAATGAAGTTTGGGTTTCGGGGCATGAAAGCTCGTTTTGGCTCTTGCTGTGGAGCGGCATGAGAACTTAGCCTGCGAGTACCTGCCACGACCTGGGCGCCCCAGGAAGGGGTCAGATCCGTTTTCCGCTGCGCGTTCTCGCGCATGTCACGGCTCGGAGGTCGCCATATGACCGAAACGGTTGTCTCGTCCGCGCTCGCTCCCAAGGAACACCGGGAGCCCAGCCGCCTCTGGCATACCTTCTGTGATATGAACACCGTGGCCAAGGGCCCGGAGTTCGTCGTGTCCCGCGCCGAGGGCGTTTGGCTCTGGGACCAGTTCGGTGACCGCTACCTGGACGGCACCGCCAGTCTCTGGTACTCCAACGTCGGGCACGGTCGCGCGGAGATCGCGGACGCGGTCCACCGACAGATGAGCACCCTGGACGCCTACACCGTCTACGGGGACTTCGCCAACGTACCCGCGATGGAGCTGAGCGACCGCCTCGCAGCCCACGCCCCGGTCGACGACCCGCGCATCATCCTCACCTGCGGGGGAGGGGAGTCGATCGACACCGCCGCCAAGCTGGCACGGGCCTACTGGGCCACGCAGGGCCAGCCGGAGCGGCAGCACCTGATCAGCCGCACCGGGGGCTACCACGGCCTCAACGGTTTCGGCACGAGCATCATCGGCATGGAGCGTTTCCGTTCCGGCTACGGGAACCTCATCGAGGACACCTCGGTGGTCCCGCACGACTCCGCCGCCGCTCTGGAGGCCGAGATCCTGCGGGTCGGGGCGGACCGGGTGGCCGCCTTCTTCGCGGAGCCGGTGATCGGTGCGGGCGGGGTCTTCCTGCCTCCGGAGAACTACTTCGCCGACGTGGCGCGGATCTGTCGGAAGTACGGTGTCCTCTTCGTCGTGGACAGCGTGATCTGCGGCTTCGCGCGCATGGGGAACTGGTTCGGGATCGAGCGGTTCGGGGTCAGCCCGGACATGATCGTCTTCGCCAAGGGCGTCTCCAGCGGATACCTGCCGCTGGGCGGGGTCGTGGTCAACGGTCGCGTGGCCGATCCCTTCTGGAACGAGGAGGGAAACCCGTTCCTGCACGGAACCACCTACGCCGGGCACCCGTCGGCCTGCGCCGCTGCCATGGCCAACCTGGACATCCTGGAGCGCGAGGACCTGTTCACGGTCTCCCGTGAGGTGGAGACCCACCTGGACTCCGCGCTGCGCGGCCTGGCCGACCACCCGCTGGTGGCCGAGGTCCGTTCCGGGATGGGGGTGATGGGCGCGGTGGAGCTCACCGAGGAGGCCCTCACCGAGCGCGGGATCACCACGGCGGAGGTCTTCGCCGAGGCCCGTATGCGGGGCGTCATCGTCCGGCCGGTCCCGAAGGCCCTGCTGGTCTCGCCGCCCCTGGTCATCACCTGGGAGCAGGTGGAGCACCTGACGTCCACCCTGTCGGCGGCCCTGGACGCGGTCATGGCCCGACACTGACGAGGGGGAGCCCGGTCACTCCGGGCTCCCCGGAAGAAGGACCCACAGCAGGATCCGAGGAACCCACCGGTGCACGGCGCCGGTGGGTTGGTTATTTTCCCAGGAAACCTCTGTCAGGTGCTCGTATCGTGCAGTAATATTTACTGGGAAGATACTTCTTCGGGGGTGCGTGTGGACGAGGCCCCCGGTCACACGACAGGGAGCGGTCCATGACGGCACAGAGCGACGCCACGGAGGAGCGGGACGGTGCGGACACCGTCGAACCGCAGGACTCCGGGGCCAGCGACGACGACCTGATCACGGCCTGGGGGCTGGTGCACGAGGCGATGAACGCGATCCAGCCTCGCCTTCTGCACGGGATCACTCCGGACGGCAAGGACATGGCCGGGCCGTGGTTCGAGGTCCTCATCCGCCTCCAGCGCACCCCGGGGCACCAGCTGCCGATGAGCCGCCTGGCCCGCGAGGTCAGTCTCAGCACGGGTGGCTTCACCAAGCTGGCCGACCGCTTGGAGAAGGAGGGCTACCTGGAACGACACAACTGTGCGAGCGATCGCCGGGTCGTCTACGCCACCCTCACCGAGGAGGGGCTGGAGTTCATCGTCGCCGCACGGGTGAGACACGTCGAACGCCTCAGGGAGCACGTCCTCGCACCGCTCGGTGAGACGGGGGTTCGACAACTCGCCGCCATCGCGCGTACGCTCCGTGACAGTGCCCGCGGCTGACGCGAGCCCGAATGAGGACTCTGCGTAGTCGAATCCCCACTCAGTGGTGTGGCGATCCACGTGAATGTGCAGAAAACATCCCATCCGCGTTCGTTCCCATGTAGGTTGGCCAGAGATTCGGGGGCCCAACGCGGGGTGGGTCGGGAGCACTGAGGTTCCGGGGGGAATGATGAGGCTGTTCACCACTGCTGCCCAGATGAGGCCCATTCCCCGGTCCTCTCGCTTCGCCAACGGCGGTGTCTCCTTCTGGTTCCGGGAGGACGGTCTGCCCGAGCGCAGAGCCCCGCTCCCCGGCGACGCCGACTACGACGTCTGCGTGGTCGGAGCCGGGTACACGGGCCTGTGGGCCGCCTACTACCTCAAGAAGGACCAGCCCGACCTGCGCGTCTGTGTCGTCGAGCGGGAGTTCGCCGGGTTCGGGGCCTCGGGGCGTAACGGAGGGTGGCTGTCCGCCGAGTTCTCCGGCTCCCAGGAAGACTACGCACGGTCACATGGCAAGCCCGCCATGATCGCCCTCCAGCGCGCCCTGATGAACACCGTGGACGAGGTCGTCTCGGTCGCCGAGACCGAGGGGATCGAAGCGGACGTCGTCAAGGGCGGCATGCGCGTGGTCGCCAGCAACCCCGCCCAGCGCGAACGCCTCCAGGCCCACATCGACTACCTCCAGGACTGGGGGTACTGGCCGGACGACATCCACATGGTGGACCTGGACCACGCGCCCCCGATCGCGGTCGAGGGCGCCGTCGCGGCCGCCTACTCACCGCACGCCGCCCGTGTCCAACCGGCCAGACTGGTCACCGGCCTGGCCAGGGCGGTCGAGGCCCTGGGCGTGGAGATCTTCGAGGACACCCCGGTGACGGAGATCCGACCCCGTCAGGGCTCCGAGCGCCCGTCCGTGGTCACCGAGCACGGCACCGTCCGCGCCGACCACGTACTGCGGGCCACCGAGGGCTTCACCTCCACCCTGCGCGGTCAGCGCCGCCGGTGGCGCCCCATGTACTCCTCGATGATCGTCACCGAGCCGATCCCCGCCGACCTGTGGGAACGCATCGGTTGGCAGGGCCGTGAGCTCCTGCGCGACTCCGCCCACTCCTACGTCTACGCCCAGCGCACCGCCGACGACCGCATCGCCATCGGTGGCCGGGGCGCGCCCCATCGCCTCGGCGCCTCGGAGGACAACGAGGGCGCCACCGCGCCGCAGGCCATCGCTGAGCTCTGGCGCTCGCTGACCGGCATGTTCCCCGACGTCGCCGACGCTCCGATCGAGCACGCCTGGTCGGGTGTGCTCGGTGTGCCCCGGGACTGGTCGCCGACGGTGAACCTGGACGCCGAGTCCGGACTGGGCTGGGCGGGCGGCTACTCCAGCAGCGGGGTCTCCACGAGCAACCTGGCCGGTCGAACCCTGCGCGACCTGGTCCTGGGGCGCAGCACCGACCTCACCCGCCTGCCGTGGGTCGGTCACGAGGTGCGCGGCTGGGAGCCCGAGCCGCTGCGCTGGATGGGGACCCAGGTCGTGCGCGGGCTGTACCGCACCGCGGACCGCCGCGAGTCCCGGACCGAGGGGGGCCACACCTCCCGCCTGGCCGATCTGGCCACCCGGATGCCCGGCAACTGACCCGAGCGCCCCACCCCGGCCGCGCCCCCGCCGCACCCGCCGCACCCTCCTGGTACACCCCCCGCTTCGGCCGCCACCAGTTGCATAAACTTACACTGGCATGCATGATGGTTCAGTCCAAGCGAGAAGAGAGGGTCTCACCATGGGATACACAGCGGCCATCGCCGGAGCCAGCGGCTACGCCGGAGGCGAGCTGCTGCGTCTGCTCCTGGGACACCCCGACATCGAGATCGGCGCCCTCACCGCGGGCAGCAACGCCGGGACCCCCCTGATCCAGCACCAGCCCCACCTGCTGCCGCTCGCCGACCGCACCCTCGTGCCCACCACCGTCGAGGAACTGCGCGGCCACGACGTCGTCTTCCTCGCCCTGCCGCACGGCCAGTCCGCCGACATCGCCCAACAGCTCGGCGACGACGTCCTCGTCGTGGACTGCGGAGCCGACTTCCGCCTCGACGACGCCGCCGCCTGGGAACGCTTCTACGGCACTCCCCACGCGGGGACCTGGCCCTACGGCCTGCCCGAGCTGCCCGGACAGCGCGACCGCCTCACCGGCGCCCGGCGGATCGCCGTCCCCGGCTGCCACGTCACCGTCGCCACCCTCGGCCTCTTCCCCAGCCTGGCCCAACAGCTGGTCGAGACCGACCTCACCGTCGTCGCTGTCACCGGCACCTCCGGCGCGGGCAAGGCACCCAAGCCCAACCTCGTCGGCAGCGAGGTCATGGGCGCCCTCAGCCCCTACGGAGTCGGCGGTGCCCACCGGCACAACCCGGAGATCATCCAGAACCTCACCTCTGTCAGCGGCGAACCGGTCCGGCTCTCCTTCACTCCGGTCCTGGCCCCCCTGCCCCGAGGCATCCTCGCCACCTGCACCGCGCCCCTCAAGCCCGGGGTCACAGCCGACCAGGTCCGCGCCGCCTACGAGACCACCTACGCCGACGAACCCTTCGTCCACCTGCTTCCCGAGGACACCTGGCCCAACACCGCCATGACCCTCGCCGCCAACACCACGCTCGTGCAGGTCACCGTGGACGCCGACGCGGGCCGCATGGTCGCCGTCGCCGCCCTGGACAACCTCACCAAGGGCACCGCGGGCGGAGCGGTCCAGAGCACCAACCTCGCCCTGGGCCTGCCCGAGACCACCGGCCTCCCGCTCGCCGCGGTCGCGCCCTAGGGGAGGGGGGCCGACATGAGTGTCACCGCACCCCAGGGGTTCCGCGCAGCCGGTGTCACCACCGGCACCGGCGAGGACCACGCCCGGGACGTCGCCGTCGTCGTCAACGACGGCCCCTCACGCGCGGCCGGGGCCGTCTTCACCGACCACCCCGACCCCGCCGCACCCGTCCTGTGGACCCGACAGGTCGTCTCGGGCGGCCGCGTCCGCGCGGTCGTCCTCAACGCGGGCAGCGCCAACGCCGCCACCGGCCCGCTCGGCTTCCAGACGGCCCACGCCGAGGCCGAGCACACCGCCGAGCTGCTGGCGGACTCGGCGGCCGAGATCGCGCTCTGCTCCGCCGGTGAGGTCGGGGCCGTCCCACCGGCCGCCACCCTCAACTCCGCAGTGGCGGACGCGCTCGCCCAAGCGGCGCGGGGCGGCGGACTCTCCGCCGCCGACGCCATCCGCACCGACGACACCGTGGCCAAGTTCGCCTTCCGGAGAGGCGGGGGAGTCACCGTCGGAGGCATGGCCAAGGGCCCCGACGCCTCCGTTGACTCGGCGCTGTGCGTCCTGACCACCGACGCCGCCCTCAGCCCCGAACAGTGCCAGCGCCTGGTCGGCGACGCGGCCGCCTCGGCCCTCGCCCCGCTGACCGGCACCAACGACACCGTCCTGTTGCTCGCCAGCGGCGCCGCCCCGGCCACCCCGGACGAGTCGGAGATCGCCCTCCTGCTCACCGGGGTCTGCGAGGAACTCGCCGCCCAGATCGCGGCGGACGCACCCGCACCCGTCACCGCCGAACCCGGCGCCCCCGAGGACAGGCAGGCCCACCAGTGAACTCCGCGACACACACCACCCAGGACCAGGCCCAGGCCATGGACAAGGCGGCGCACCTCATCGAGGCGCTGCCCTGGCTCTCGCGCTTCCACGGCCGCACGGTCGTGGTCAAGTACGGCGGCAACGCCATGATCAGCGAGGAGCTGCGGGTCCGCTTCGCGGAGTCCATCGTCTTCCTCTACTACGCGGGCCTGCGCCCCGTCGTCGTCCACGGCGGCGGACCCCAGATCAGTGCCATGCTCGACCGCTCCGGCGTCGAGTCCAGCTTCACCGCCGGCCTGCGGGTCACCACCGACGAGGCCATGGACATCGTCCGCATGGTCCTCACCGGACAGGTCAACCGCGAGATCGTCGGTCTGATCAACCAGCACGGCCCGTTCGCGGTCGGCATGTCCGGCGAGGACGCCAACCTCCTCTACGCCGAGCGCAAGAGCGTGGAGGTGGACGGCGAGACCGTCGACATCGGCCGGGTCGGCGAGGTCAGCGAGGTCAACCCCGGTGCCGTGTCCGCGCTCATCGCGGACGGCCGCATCCCCGTCGTCTCCAGCGTCGCGCGCGCCGACGACGGCGGCGTCTACAACGTCAACGCCGACATCGCCGCCTCCGCGCTCGCCGTGGCCCTGGGCGCGAGCAAACTCATCATGCTCACCGACGTCGAGGGCCTGTTCGCCGACTACCCGGCCAACACCGACCTCATCCGGCGCCTCAACGTCGACGAGCTGCGCGCCATCCTGCCCTCCCTCTCCTCGGGCATGCTCCCCAAGATGGAGGCCTGCCTGAAGGCGGTCGAGGGCGGCGTGCCCCAGTCCCACATCATCGACGGCCGTGTGCCGCACTCCCTGCTCCTCGAGGTCTTCACCGACCTCGGAGTGGGCACGATGGTCGCCGACGAGGAGCTGGAGGCCGAACTCCTCTCCGGAAACGGCCACTACCCGCGCCCCTGGCGCCCCACGTACACCACCGATCAGAACCCGGGAGCCCACAAGTGACCAGCAGCGACCTGAGGGAGCGCTTCGCCGCCTCGCTCATGCCCAACTACGGCGTGCCGCCGGTGGCCCTGTCCCTCGGGCGCGGCTGCGAGGTCTACGACGCCGACGGCCGCCAGTACCTCGACCTGATCGCGGGCATCGCCGTCTCCAGCCTCGGACACGGACACCCCGCCCTGGTCAAGGCGGTCGCGCACCAGGCGGCCACCCTCGCCCACACCAGCAACCTCTTCGTGCACGAGCGCGAGGTCCAGCTGGCCGAGCGCCTCGTGGAGCTGGTCGGCGGCGACGCCAAGGTCTTCTTCGCCAACTCCGGCACCGAGGCCAACGAAGCCGCGCTCAAGCTGGTCAAGCGCGCCGCCGGATCGGGCCGCCACTACTTCGTGGCCGCCGCCAAGGGCTTCCACGGCCGCTCCGCGGGGGCCCTCGCCCTGACCGGCAAGGACTCCATCCGCGAGCCCTTCGGCCCCTTCGGCATGGACGTGCGCTTCGTGCCCCACGGCGACATCGACGCCCTCACCGAGGCGGTCGACGAGAACTGCGTGGCCGTGTTCGTCGAACCCACCCAGGGTGAGGCGGGCGTGGTCCCCGCTCCCGAGGGCTACCTCGCCGGGGTCCGCGCCCTGTGCGACCGCACCGGCGCCGCCTTCGTCCTGGACGAGATCCAGAGCGGTATCGGCCGCACCGGTGAGTGGTTCGCCCACCAGGAGGAGGGCGTGCGTCCCGACGTGCTCACTCTCGCCAAGGGCCTGGGCGGCGGCCTGCCCATCGGCGCCTGCGTCGGTTTCGGCCGCTTCGCCGACGCCTTCCACAAGGGCGACCACGGCTCCACCTTCGGCGGCAACCCCGTGGCCTGCGCCGCCGCCCTCGCCGTCATCGACACCATCGAGGCCGAGGGGCTGCTCGCCCACACCAAGGTGATGGGCGACCTCCTCGCCGAGCAGATCGAGGGCATCGACCACCCGCTCCTGGCCGGACAGCGCGGCAGCGGTCTCTGGCGGGCCCTCGTGCTCACCGGACCGCACGCCGCGCACGTCCAGGAGCAGGCCGCGGTCCGCGGCTTCCTGGTCAACGCGGTCGCCCCCGACGCGATCCGTCTGGCCCCGCCCCTGGTGATCACCCCGGAACAGATCGGGGTGTTCATCGAGGCACTGCCCACCATCCTCGACGCCGCCGAGGCCGCCGCCACGAAGGAGCAGCAGTCATGACCCGGCACTTCCTGCGTGACGACGACCTCACGCCCGAAGAGCAGAGCCGCGTCCTCGACCTCGCCGACGAGATGAAGCGGGACCGCTTCGCGTACCGCCCCCTGGCTGGTCCGCGCACCGTCGCCCTCCTCTTCGACAAGCCCTCGACCCGGACCCGGCTGTCCTTCTCCGTGGGCGTCGCCGACCTCGGCGGCAGCCCGCTGGTCCTGGACTCCGGCAGCACCCAGATGGGGCGCGGCGAACCCCTGGAGGACACCGCCCGCGTCCTGGAGCGCCAGGTCGCCGCCGTCGCCTGGCGCACCTTCGCCCAGGCCGACGTGGAGAACCTCGCCCGGCACATCGGCGTCCCGGTGATCAACGCGCTGACCGACGAGTTCCACCCCTGCCAGATCCTCGCCGACCTCCAGACGGTCCGCGAGTCCAAGGGCACGCTGGCCGGGCTCACCCTCGCCTACCTCGGCGACGGCGCCAACAACATGTCCCACTCCTACCTGCTGGGGTGCGCCACCGCCGGGATGCACGTGCGGATCGGCGCCCCCGAGGGGTTCCACCCGGACGAGGTCGTGCTCACCCGGGCCCGCGAGATCGCCGAGGGCACCGGCGGGTCGGTCACCGTCACCACCGACCCCCGCCAGGCCGCCGAGGGCGCCGACGTCGTGGCCACCGACACCTGGGTGTCCATGGGCCAGGAAGGCCAGAAGGAGGACCGGGAGGCCCCGTTCCGCCCCTACATCGTGGACGAGGACCTGGTGGCCGCCGCCCACCCCGAGGCCATCGTCCTGCACTGCCTGCCCGCCTACCGGGGCAAGGAGATCACCGCCGGGGTCATCGACGGCCCCCAGAGCGTGGTCTGGGACGAGGCCGAGAACCGCCGCCACGTCCAGAAGGCCCTGCTCGCCCACCTGCTGGAGAGCAGCGACAACCCCGAGCCCGAGACACGATGAGCCACGACCACAGCGGACCGGTCCCGATGACCAAGGCCGCCCGGCACGCCCGCATCACGGACGTCCTCACCCGTGAGGACGTCCGCTCCCAGGGGGAACTGGCCAAACGCCTCTCCGAGGCCGGGGTGCAGGTCACCCAGGCCACCCTCTCCCGGGACCTGGACGAACTGGGCGCGGTCAAACTCCGTACCGCCGACGGTCACCTGGCCTACGTGCTCCCGGGGGAGGGCGGCGAACGCCTCCAGCGCACCCGCCCTGACACCCTCAGCCTCGAACAGGTCTCCGGGGCCCGCCTCACCCGGCTGGCCGAGGACCTGCTCGTCTCGGCCGAGGCCTCCGCCAACATGGTCATCGTGCGCACCCCGCCGGGGGCCGCCCAGTACCTGGCCTCGGCCATCGACCACACGGACTTCCACACCATCCTGGGGACCATCGCCGGAGACGACACCATCCTGGTGATCTCCCGGGACCCCCAGGGCGGGGATGACCTCGCCGCGGCGCTGCTGCGGCTGGCCGACCGCAGACCCTGACGGCCCTGGCGCCGTCAACCCGGCTTCGGACGGCCCGCGCCGTCCCCCGCACCAACCGAAACGTCACGAAGGAGACCACGATGGCCGACCAGCCCGAGGCCCTGCGCCTGTGGGGCGGCCGCTTCGAGGGGGGACCGGACCAGGCCCTGGCCCGCCTCTCGCTCAGCACCCACTTCGACTGGCGCCTCGCCCGCCACGACATCGCCGGATCGCGCGCCCACGCCCGCGCCCTGCACCGCGCCGGGCTGCTCACGGCCGACGAACTGGACCGCATGATCGCGGGACTGGACCGGCTGGAGACCGACGTGGCCTCCGGGGACTTCACCCCCGTGCTGGAGGACGAGGACGTGCACACCGCGCTGGAGCGCGGGTTCATCGAGCGGGTCGGACCCGAACTCGGCGGGCGGCTGCGCGCCGGGCGCTCCCGCAACGACCAGATCGCCACCCTGGTGCGCATGTACCTGCGTGAGGAGGCCCGGTCCATCGCCGACCAGCTCCTCGACCTCGTGCGCGCCCTCGCCGACCAGGCCGGGGCGCACCCGGACGCCGCCATGCCCGGCCGGACCCACCTCCAGCACGCGCAGCCGGTGCTGCTCGCCCACCAGCTGATGGCGCACGCCTGGCCTCTGGTCCGGGACGTCGAACGACTCCGGGACTGGGACCGCCGCGCCGCCGTCTCCCCGTACGGCTCCGGCGCCCTGGCCGGGTCCTCCCTGGGGCTGGACCCCGAGGCGGTCGCCGACGAACTCGGCTTCCCGGCCTCCTCGGAGAACTCCATCGACGGGACGGCCGCTCGCGACGTCGTCGCCGAGTTCGCCTTCGTCACCGCCATGATCGGCGTGGACCTGTCCAGGCTCTCGGAGGAGATCATCCTGTGGGCGACGAAGGAGTTCTCCTTCATCACCCTCGACGACGCCTTCTCCACCGGCTCGTCGATCATGCCGCAGAAGAAGAACCCCGACGTCGCCGAGCTCGCCCGTGGCAAGGCGGGGCGGCTGGTGGGTGACCTCACCGGTCTGCTCACCACGCTCAAGGGGCTCCCGCTGGCCTACAACCGGGACCTCCAGGAGGACAAGGAGCCGGTCTTCGACGCGGTGGACAGCCTGCACCTGCTGCTGCCCGCCATGACCGGCATGGTCGCCACGCTCACCTTCCACACCGACCGGATGGCCGAGCTGGCCCCGCAGGGCTTCTCCCTGGCCACCGACATCGCCGAATGGCTGGTCCGCGAGCGCGTCCCCTTCCGTGATGCCCATGAGATCGCCGGTACCTGCGTGCGGGTCTGCGAGGAGCGCGGCATCGACCTGCCCGATCTCACCGACGCCGACTTCGCGGAGATCTCCGAGCACCTGACCCCGGGCGTGCGCGAGGTCCTGACCGTCCCGGGTTCCCTGGCCTCCCGCGCGGGCCGGGGCGGCACCGCCCCCGTCCGCGTCGCCGAACAGCTCGGGCGCCTGCGCTCCGACGTCGAGGAGCACCGCAAGGCCTTCGTGGCCTAGCCCCCGGCCGTCCGACGCACGGACCCGGATCAGTCCGAGCGGCGGGCGGCCCAGACGGAGCGCACGGTACGCACCGTCAGGTCGTCGCGGCGCGTGATCCCGCCCGGGCCCCCGGCGTCCAGCAGCCGGTCGAGCGCCGCGAGGTCCTCGGGGGCCAGCTCGTCGGCCACGCCCTCCCGCAGGCGCCGGAGACTGGTGAGGGCGTACTCGCCGATCACCGGGTCCCCGGCGCCCTCGACCTCCGCCGTCACGGTGCGCTCGCCCTCGATGACGAACCCGTTGTCCGTCAGCTTCCGCGTCCAGTCCGCGCCCCGGTGCGGCAGGTGCCCGGCGTGCCACCGGTCGCTCACCGCGTGCAGGGCCTCCTCCAGTCCGGGCCGCTCCTGCGGGGCGTCCTCGGGCAGGAAACGAGGGAAGCCGGACAGCTCCACCAGAGCGAGGAGCCCGCCGGGCGCGAGCAGGTCCCGGACCCGGCGCAGGGCGAGGTCGGGGTCGGCCATGTGGTGCAGGGACGCCGAGGCCCACACCAGGTCCGGGGCGCCGAGATCGGGCCAGTCGGCCTGGTCGAGGTCGGCCAGGACGGTGCGCACGCGGCCCTCGACCCCCGCTTCCCGTGCCTTCACCCGCAGCCGGTCCAGGTGCTCGGCCGAGGAGTCGACGGCGGTCACACGGGCCTCGGGGAAGCGGTCCAGGAGCGGCAGGGTCCCGGCCCCGGTACCGGAGCCGAGGTCGACGATCTCGCGCGGTTCCTCCCGGAGCGGCAGCCAGCCGATGACGCGGTCGGTCTGCGGTGCCATGACCCGCGCGTCGAGGTCGAGGATCACCGCCTGGTCGTGGGAGCCGGGAGCGGGCCGGTGGCCCGCCTGGTGGTCGTGGTGCTGGTGCTCGGAGTGCTGACCGTGGTGTGTGTGAGAGTGCGTCATGCGCCCAGGTTAGGCACCCCTTGCGCCTGTGGCAGTACTGCTTTCGCCAAAAGCAAGAAAGTGCCGACCGCGGCTGCCGGACGCGCAAGCGCGCCCGCTTCCGGGCTCACGCGGGGGAGTCCTCCGCGCCGCCCCGCTGGTGCCCACGGCGGGCGTCCCGATCGAAGATGCCGAGGATCTCGCACGGACCGCCCTCCGCCCCGATCGCGTGCGGAAGCATGGTCGGGAACTCCGCCGCCTGGTTGGTCTCGATCCGTAGGCGCCGTTCTCCCAACAGCAGCACGGCCGTGCCGGACAGCACGACCAGCCACTCCCGGCCGGGGTGCGCCCGCATCCGAGACGGCTGGTCCGGCGGGGGATCGGTCAGCCTCTGGCGCATGACGGTCATGCCGGGGTCCGCCCTCACCGGCCAGCGCAGCGTGCCGTGGTTGCCGTCGACCATCGGGCTGGTGACGACGTCGTCGGTGGCGCTCTCCACGAGCTGGTCCAGGGTGGTGTCCAGCGCCCGGGCGAGCGTCACCAGGCTGTCGAGGGCCAGTCGGCGCTGCCCGTTCTCGATCCGGCTCAGGGTCGACTGGCTCAGCCGGGCGCGTGCGGCCAAGTCCTCCAGGGACCAGCCCTGCGCCACCCGAAGGGCGCGGATACGCCCTCTGACCAGCCGGTCCAGATCACGATCCTCTTGCGTCATGGGCAGAACCCTATGTCCCAGGAGCAACAACCGCACTGAGGTACGGACTTCCGGCACCATCCCCTGACATGCGTGCACACACCAGACCACCGACGCACCCAGGGCCCGTGCCCGCGAGGGATCCAATCTCCGATTCCCCCGCGCCAGGGGGAAGAGTGCGGTAGCGTCCAGAGTCTGCGGACACCGCACGTGTTTCCATCTGCGCGTACCGTGACGACCCGTGCGGGGACCGGCACGCACCAAGCGTGGTCTCCGGTGCCCGCGTCGAGTCCGTGGGAGGAGCGCAGTGGGTCAGCCAGTGAGCACGG
This sequence comes from Nocardiopsis sp. B62, assembly GCF_018070675.1. Taxonomy (NCBI): domain Bacteria; kingdom Bacillati; phylum Actinomycetota; class Actinomycetes; order Streptosporangiales; family Nocardiopsidaceae; genus Nocardiopsis; species Nocardiopsis sp. B62. Next base: position 44,822 of record NZ_JAGPXK010000029.1, read on the forward strand.
GTCGCGGGCCCAAGAGCGGGAACGGTCCCGGCATCAGGACACAGCTCAACCGGATCGTGCTGATCCCCACCGTCACCTTCCTCGCGCTGTTCATCCTGCTCAGCACGGCCACACTCGCGCAGGCGGTGTCGTTGCACCACTCCGTCACCGACGGCCGAGCCGGGGCCGACCTCGCCGGAGCGCTCACGGCGCTCCAGGACGAACGCCGACTCGGCGTCGAGTTCGTGACCGACCCCGGCGGCGACAGCCGACAGGCGCTGGTCGACGCGGCGCGGACCACCGACGAGGCCCTCGCCCAGCTCCGCCAGGTACGCGACACCCTGGAGGGCGGCCGGGGCGAACCCGAGCCGCTGGCCCTGGCGTTCTTCGGCTCCCTGGAGGACGTCCAGGCACTGCGCACCGACAATCTCGCCGACCCCGGCCCGGTGACGGAGGTCCTGGACACCTACACCGGCGCGATCGAACAGGGCATCCGCCTCTACTCGGCCACCGTCCAGGGACTGGACGACGGGCTCGTCTCCGACGCCGCCTCCGAGGCCGACAACCTGCTGTGGTCCATGGAGAGCTTCGGCCACGTCGACGCCGTCATCACCGCCGTTCTCGCGGAGAACGACCTCACCCGCTCGCACCAGGCCGAGATCGCCTCGCTCGCGGGCGACACGCGTCGCCGTCTGAGCGCGGAGGAGACGCCCGAGGAGATCCCGGACCGGGGTGCCGAGGCCCCCGCGGAGGCCGGGCTCGCTCCCGGGACGGTCTCCCAGGAGGAGGATCAGGCCTCCCGCGTCGAGCGGATCACCCGCGGTGCCGCGTGGGTGGAGGCCATGGGGATCGCCGACACCCTCATGCAACACGAGGCGCCCGTGGAGATCGACCCCCTCACCGGGGAGATCAACCGCGACCGCACCCCGCCGAGCGGCCTCGGCGACTGGCGAGAGGCGGCCGACGAGGTCAACACCGGGCTCGCCGAGGTCACCACCGACCGGGTGGACAGCGTGGTCACCTCCACCGAGGAGGCCAGCTCGTGGATGTTCACGATGGCCCTCGGCGGCGGTATCACCTCCCTGTTCGCCGGAACGGTCGCCTACGGGGTGGCCGCCAGCTCGGCCAGCCGCCTCACCTACCGGTTGGCCAGGCTCCGGGCGGAGACACTGGGGATCGCCCGCAGCGACCTCCCTCGGATCGTGCGCCGTCTGGAGGCGGGGGAGAGCGTGGACCTCGACACCGAGATGAAGCAGCTCGACCACGGAACCGACGAGGTCGGACAGGTGGCCGACGCCTTCAACATCGCCCAGCGCACCGCAGTCGGCGCCGCCGTCAAGCAGTCCGACATCCGTGCGGGCGTCAGCCGGGTCTTCCTCGGCATCGCCCATCGCAACCAGTCCCTCGTGCAGCGTCAGCTCCAACTCCTGGACCGCGTGGAGCGGGAGGAGGAGGACCCGGACCTGCTGGAGAGCCTCTTCCAGCTCGACCACCTCGCGACCCGGGGCCGCCGCCACGCGGAGAACCTCATCATCCTCGGCGGCGCCCAGCCCGGCCGGCGCTGGCGCCACCCCGTCCCGCTCGTGGACATCCTGCGCGGAGCCATCTCCGAGACCGACGAGTACGCACGGGTCGAACTCACCTCCGTACCGGACCTGTCGCTGGTGGGAGCGGTGGTCGCCGACGTCATCCACCTGCTCGCGGAGCTGGTCGAGAACGCGACCGCCTACTCGCCGCCGCACACGAACGTCACCATCGCCACGGACAACGTCCCCAAGGGTGTGGTGATCGAGATCGAGGACCGGGGGCTGGGCATGACGGAGGAGGTCCTGGACGAGAACAACGCCACGCTCTCCGAGGCGCCGGAGTTCGACGTCATGACCCCCGGAACGGACGGCCGCCTCGGTCTGTTCGTCGTGGCCAGGCTCGCCCTCAAGCACGAGATCGGTGTGCAGCTGCGGCACTCGCCCTACGGAGGAACCCGCGCCGTGGTGCTCGTGCCCAACGCCCTGGTGGTCTCCAGCGGCGGCGCCCCGGTGGAGCGCCCCCGGGCGGCGGTGCTCGCCCGCTCCAACGGTGTGAGCCCCGAACCCCAGGCGGGCGAGGACCACGACGGCCCCGCCGACCTGCTGGCCGCGGAGTCGGGGCCCCGACACGCCCGCCCCGTCCTGCGGTCGGTCCCCGAGCACGACGACCGCCAGCCCGGCGACGAGACGAACGACCATGTCCCCGACGGCCCGCTGCTGCGCCAGGTGCCGGACCTGACACCCGAGCCCGAGCCCACGCCGGACGACCCCGGACCCGAGCCCGGACGGTCGCGGCCCAGCGGCCACGCACCCCTGCCCCGAAGAGGAGGAGACGAGACGGGTGCCGGATCCAGACCGGACCGGGCGGGCCTGCCCCGCCGCAGGCGGCAGGCCAACCTCGCACCCCAGCTCCGCGACGACCCCTCGACCGGGGCGGACCCGCACGGCTCCGGACCGGTGTCGCAGCGAAGCCCCGAACAGGCCCGCCGCATGATGGACGCCTTCAGCGCCGGAACCCGACGCGGTCGAGCCGAGGAGATCGGCCGCGACGGGCTCGCGCACAGCAGTGATGACCAGGTCGGTGCAGGCGCCGACGACCACACAGGAGAGAGCGACTGAGATGGTGGGCATGAGCAAGGCCGCGGACAACCTGGACTGGCTCCTTGACGACCTGGTCGACCGCGTCGTGGGCGCCAGCCACGCGATCGTGCTGTCGGCCGACGGACTGCTGCTCGGGCGCTCCCGGGGACTGGTCTCGGACGACGCCGAGCATCTTTCCGCGGTGGCCTCCGCGTTCCAGAGCCTGGCCCGGGGCACCGGGCGCCACTTCGGCGGCGGCGACGTCCGCCAGACCGTCGTGGAGATGGAGCACTCGTACCTGTTCGTCACCGCGGCGGGCACCGGGGCCTGTCTGGCCGTCCTGGCGACCGAGGACGCCGACGTCGGACTGGTCGCCTACGAGATGAACCTCCGGGTCAAGAGGGTGGGCCAGTTCCTTACCGCGCCGCCACGGCGCCCGGGCCACCTCACGGCCATGGGAGGCGGGAGTTCGTGAACACCCCGGGCGAACAGCGCGGCGGCTCGCTGTCGAGCGTGCCGTCGGTGAGAGGAGAGCGGGAGGGTGCGGGCCCGGCACGGCGTACGCACCCCACCTGGCACCGGGGCAGAGGGCACCCCACCTCCGAGGGGCCAGCGGCCGGGGCCACCGCGGGCGACGCCCCGGCCGGTCCGCTGGTCCGTCCCTACACGATGACCAGGGGCAGGACCCGACCCGGCAGCGCCGGGCGCGGGCTGGACCTGATCACGATCGTCATGGCCGCCCGCGACCTCGACGACCGCGTCCGCGACCCCGAACTCCAGGCGATCCTGGCCCTGTGTCGCAGGCCCATCTCGGTCGCGGAGATCTCCGCGCGCCTGGACATCCCCCTGACGGTGGTCAAGGTGCTCCTGGGAGACCTGGTGGCCGAGGGCGACGTCCACACCCGGGCAGCGATGCCCGTGACCCAGCTTCCCGAGAAGAAAGTACTTCAGGCGGTACTCGATGGCATCCGCAGACTCTGAGAACCGACCGGGTACGCAGGACGCGCGTGAGGCGCCGGAGGCGATACCCCAGGCGGTCAAGATCATCATCGCCGGAGGGTTCGGCGCAGGCAAGACGACGATGGTGGCCTCCGTCAGCGAGATCACCCCGCTCAGCACCGAGGAGGTGATGACCGAGGCCAGCCAGGGGGTCGACGACCTCGGGGGAGTGGAGAACAAGTACACGACGACCGTCGCGCTGGACTTCGGCCGCATCACGATCAACGACGACATCGTGCTGTACCTGTTCGGAACACCGGGACAGGACCGCTTCTGGTTCATGTGGGACGAGCTGGTGGAGGGTGCCCTGGGCGCCGTGGTGCTGGCCGACACCCGTCGGCTGGACACGTGCTTCCACGCGGTGGACTTCTTCGAACGCCGGGGCGTGCCGTTCGTGGTCGCCGTCAACCAGTTCGACGGGGCGGCCCACTACGAGCCGGAGGAGGTGCGCGAGGCGCTGGACATACCGTCGGAGGTGCCGCTGCTGATGGCGGACGCCAGGGAACGGGAGTCGTCCAAGGACGTCCTCGTCCAGCTGGTCACCCACGTCATCAACAGCCGTCGCCCGGTGCTCAGCGGTTGACCGGGCGACCCCGCCAGTCCGAGCCGGGTCGGTCCGTTGTACGTTCGGGAGAAACGCCCGTGAATGTGGTGTTGAACGCTACAATGTCGCGGCAGTGACCACCCGCTTTGACAGCGCGCCCCATCCACTTCTCGTCTGAATCCTGGTATGCGAAACTCTGACCGACTTCCCCCACGCGAACTGCCCAAGCGGCGTTCCGGACGCCACCGCAACCCGCTGTCCTTCGACAACTGGTTCGGTACCCCCACACTGATCATGGCGGTCCCGGGCACTGCCGAACAGGCCAGGGACGCCGACGGTGAGTTGATCGGTGCCCGAATGGCCGATCTCGTCCGGGCCTACCGCCCCGAGGTCACCATCAGGTTCGGGCACACCGAGGGCCACGAACTGGGTATCGAAGAGGCCCTGGCCGACCTGGAGAAGTCCGACGAACGACCACTCGGCGGTGTCGTGGTCCCCCTGGTCACGGCGCCGCACGGGGGCACCAACGCCGCGGTGGCGGCGGCCGTGGCCTCCTCCGGGGCCGACGTCCGCGTCACCGAGGGCCTGGGCCCGCACCCCATGCTGGCCGAGGTGCTGCACCTGCGCCTGGCCGAGGCCGGGTTCGTGCGCGCCGACCGGATGCGCCTGATCAGCGTGACCGCCCGCAACACCACCATGGCCGACGGCGTCGTCGTCGGTGCCGTGGGCGGAGAGGGCGCCGTGGGAGCGGCCGGCGTCACCGCCGTGCTGCTCGCGGCCCGGCTCGGGCTGACGGTGCTCCCGGCCGACCTGGAGAACGAGGCCTCGATCGAGCAGGTCGTGGCCCACTTGCGCCAGGGCGGCTGTCAGCGTCCGGTCATCGCGCCCAGCGCCGTCGGCCCGGAGATCCCGGCCCAGTACTTGGCCGACCTCGCCGAGCGCCACGGCGCCCGTCCCGGGGCTCCCCTGGGGGCGGACAGCCTCCTGGGCAAGATCGCCGCGCTGCGCTACGCCGAGGTGCTCAACTCGCTCGGTGTGGAGCAGCCGCCCACCGCCGAGGAACTGCCCGCCCCGGTGGGTTCCCGACACCGTCCGGAGTCCTGATTCCGCGACACGCCCCGCCAGGACTCCGTCGAACAGGGCCGCCCGGACCACCGGGCGGCCCTGTCGCGTTGATCGGCGGTGACCTGCCCCTTCACCCCGGACACGAACCGCCCCAGGGCGTGCTCGGCGGCCCTTCCCACAAGCTCGGATAACTAGTCGTGATTGTTTGACAACGTACGGCAATGGTTTTTCGATAGCCTCGGCAGGACCGAAAGCCGCCGAGGCACCTCCCCAGGACGCCCCGGCACCCGCACGGGCTGGAGGGGGCCATTGCGAAGAACACACGCGTCCACCCGGACGATCCGCGGGCAGCTCACCCGGATCGTGCTCATCCCGAGCCTGTGCTTCCTCGCGCTCTGGCTCATCGTGGCCACACTCGGGACAGCCCAGGCCGCCCAGCTCATGAGCGCCGTGAGCCAGGCCCGCGAGGGCACCGAGGTCCTGTCCGGGGTCGCGACCGAGCTCCGCGCCGAACGCCGCCTGTCCATGGTCCACCTGGGCGTCCAGGACGCCGGAGGGGAAGCGACCCTCCAGGACGACCTTGAGGAGCAGCGCGCCAGCACGGACGACGCCCTGGCCGAGGCCGTGGCCCTCGGCGAGGGACTGGAGGACGGCCGTGACGTCGAGGTGAACCGCCACGCCGCTCTGGTGACCGGCGCCCCGGACCGCCTCGAGGCCCTGCGCTCCACGGTCGACGCCCGCACGGCCAACCGGGAGGAGGCCCTCAGCGGCTACAGCGACCTCCTGGGGACCCTCACAGACACCGTCATCGCGCTGCTGCACACCACCGACGGCGGGGAGAACCTCACCGACGCGGTCCTCACCAGGGAGCTTCTCGCCGCCCGTGAGGAGTACGCGACGGCCGACGCCCTGCTCGCCGGGGTCATCGCGGCGGAGCGGATGACCTATGAGGAGACGGCCCACTTCACCTTCCTCACCGCCTCCTACCGCGCCACCCTCGACACCGTCAGCCACGCCATGCACCCCAGCGTCCGCGCGGCCCACGAGGCCCTGGTCCAGGACGACGCGTGGACCAGGGCGGAGGGGTTCAGCCGCAGGGTCGTCACCCGGCCCCCGGTCGCGCAGAACGACGACGCCCTCCCCGGCCAGGAACCCCTCACCGAGTGGAACTCCGCCATCGACATCGAGGCCAACGACTGGGACACCTCCTCGGCCGTCGCCGCCCGGTCCCTGGACGACATCGCCAGGACCCAGATCGAACGCACCGTCGACCTCGCCTGGAGTGCGGCCCTGCTCAGGGTCACGCTCGGAGTCGCGGCCGCCACCGTGACCCTGCTCGGCGGAGTGGTCGCCATCGCGCTCGTGGGCCGGTCCTCGCGCCGCCTCACCGAACGCCTCACCTGTCTGCGCGAACAGATCCTGGACCGCGACGCGGACCTGCCCGACATCATCGAGCGGGCCCAGCGCGGGGACAAGGTCGACGTCGTGGACGAACTCCCGGCCCTGGACGAGGAGGGCGACGACGAGATCGGACAGGTCGCCGACGCCTTCGACAGCGCCCAGATCACCGCGGTGGAGGCGGCCGTCCGCCAGGCCGAGATCCGCAGGGGCGCCAACCGAGCCTTCCTGGGGATCGCCTTCCGCAACCAGACCCTGGTCCAACGCCAACTGCGCCTGCTCGACGAGATCGAGTACAAGGAGCAGGACCCCGAGGCGCTGCGCCGACTCTTCCGACTGGACCACCTGGCGACCCGCGCCCGCCGCTACGCCGACAACCTCATCATCCTGGGCGGTGGCCAGTCCGCGCGCCGTTGGCGCCAGCCCCGCCCCCTTGTGGACGTGCTGCGCGCCTCCATCGCCGAGACCGAGGACTTCGAGCGCGTTCGGCTGACGTCCGCGCCCCGGGTGCTCATGCATGGCCAGGTCGTGGCGGACGTCGTTCACCTCCTCGCCGAACTGGTGGAGAACGCCACCCAGTTCTCTCCCGCCGGGACCACCGTGGACATGGGTTGCGCCCCGGTCGGCGGCGGACTCGTGGTGGAGATCGAGGACCGCGGGCTGGGCATGTCCGAGCAGGGCTACGCGGCGGCCGAGCGCACGCTCACACGGCCGCCGGAGTTCGACGTCATGGCCCTTCCGGACGACCCGAGGCTGGGGCTGTTCGTCGTGGCCCGCCTGGCCGAACGGCACGGCATCCGCGTGTGGCTGCACCCCTCGCCCTACGGCGGGACTCTGGCCACCGCGCTCATCCCGGACAGCCTGCTGGAGCCCGTGGACAACCCGGTCCCCGTCACCGGGGCCCCGGCTGGGGTGCCCGCCTTCCCGGGCGCGCTGAGTCACCTGACCGGCCAGGGGACCGGCCAACAGACGGGACCCCGGGGACCGTTCGGCCAGTCCGGGCCCCAAGGGGTCCCCGACCAGCACGACCCCCGCTCCCGGACCGGGCCTCAGCCCCAGACCGGCCCCCAGGCCCGTACCGGGCCTCAACCCCAGACCGGGCCTCAACCCCAGACCGGCCCCCAGGCCCGTACCGGCCCTCAGCCCCGGACGGCGGGCCCTCGGCCACCGAGCGGCGCGCACTACCGGATCGGGGCCTCGGAGCCACGAGGGCCGTACGGGCCCTCCGGCGCCCAGCGACCGCACGACCCGTCGGCGCCGCAGAACCGCGGCGGCACCACGGGGCCGTCCGTTCGGCTCGACTCCGGGGAACAGGCCCCCTTCGGTCCCGCGCCGACCGACACCTCGCCCTTCCCGACACCACCAGGAGGACCCAGTGACCGCTGAGGGCCGCCGCGCCCGTCGCCTGACGGAACGTGGCCCGGCCGACCGCACCGACGCGAACGGCCACAGACCCGTCGACGAGGCAGAGGACGCGGGGAACGAGAGGTTCCTGCGCCCCTACGCCGTCGACGTCGGAACCACGGAACACGCCGCGCCGCGCACCACGGACTCCGCCGACCTCGACCTGCTCACCCTCGTGGTGGCCGCCCGCACCCCCGGCCACCACGAGTGGCTGCGCCCGGAGCGGGAGGCCATCCTCAACCACGCAAGGCGCGCCCGGACAGTGGCCGAGCTCGCCGCCGAGGTCGGTCTCCCCATGGGACAGGTGCGCTCGATGGCCACCGTCATGGTCGCCGAGGGTTCACTCCAGTGCTGCGGCCCCTCACGTCCCCTGGGACACGAGGACATCCTGCACGCCGTGCTGGTGGGACTGCGCTCACTGTGATCCGCGGCCGCTTGTCCCGTGTTCCTCGTCACCCGGTGCCCGGGCGCCGGACACCGGGTTGCTAGCGTGCGCCCATGCGCAGCACCGAACACATCGGCATCATCGGAGCGGGGATCGTCGGCCTGGCCCTGGCCCGCCACATCACCCTCCACCGCCCCGGCACCCGAGTCACCGTCCTGGAGAAGGAGAACCGGGTCGCCGCGCACCAGACCGGCCACAACAGCGGCGTCGTCCACGCCGGCCTCTACTACCGCCCTGGTTCACTCAAGGCCACCCTCTGCCGCAGGGGGGTCGGACTGCTCAGGGACTACTGCGCGGAGAACGGCCTGCCCTACGAGGAGGCGGGCAAGCTCCTCGTCGCGGTGAACGCCGAGGACGAGGCGCGCCTGGACGACATCGAGGGCAAGGCGAAGGAGAACGGCGTCCCCGGCGTCACCCGTCTCGGCCCCGACGGACTGCGCGAGATCGAACCCCACGCGGTTGGCGTCGGGGCGCTGCACTCGCCCACCACGGCCATCACGGACTTCGTCGCGGTCGCCGAACAGCTCGCCGACGACGTGCGCCGCTCCGGTGGCCGGGTCCTGCTCAACACCCCCGTCATCGACCTCCGCCAGGACCACGACGGCACGGAGGCCCTGACCGGGGACCCCAAGGGGGAGCGGGTCATCCACCGGTTCGACCGCATGGTCCTGTGCGGCGGACTCCAGAGCGACCAGCTCGCCCGCATGGCAGGCGGCGGCGCCGACCCCAGGGTCGTCCCCTTCCGGGGTCACTACCACGAACTCGTTCCTGAGCGCCGCGATCTCGTGCGAGGCCTGCTCTACCCGGTCCCCGATCCCAGGTACCCATTCCTGGGCGTGCACCTGACCCGCCACGTGCACGGCGAGGTCATGGCCGGGCCCAACGCCATCCTGGCCCTGGCCCGGGAGGGATACCGAGCCCGCGACCTGCGGGCCCGCGAGTTCGCGCAGACGCTCGCCTGGCCCGGCTTCTGGCGCCTGGCCCGCCAGCACTGGACCGTCGGCGCCCGGGAGACGCTGGTGTCGGCCTCCAAGGCGGTGTTCGCCGGTCAGGCCCGTCGCCTGCTCCCCGAACTCACCGCCGCCGACCTGCGTCCCGCCCCCGCCGGTGTGCGGGCCCAGGCGCTGGGCCGGGACGGCGGACTCCTGGATGACTTCCACGTGGACACGCACGGTCGGGTCGTGTGCGTGCGCAACGCGCCCTCCCCGGCGGCGACCTCCTCCCTGGCGATCGCCGAGTTCCTGTACGACCACCACGTCAACGCGGGCTGAGGCAGGACAGCCGGGAAGGTTTCACCGGGGTGGGGACCCCCGTGGAGGCGGACCGGCGGGGTGTGTCGGAGCGGAGTTATCCACAGGTTCGAGGACACTCTGGTACTGACCGCCCGCCCGGCGGAGCATGGAATCACCGGTCACCCCCGGGACGGTCCCGGGGGCGCCGGTGGAGGTGACATGCGCCCGACCAGGTGGGCCCAGGTGGCCCTCGCCACCGTGCTCGTACTCGTTCTCACGGCGGCGGTGTCCGCCGTCGGCCCCCGAGGAGGACCCTTGGACGGATTCACCATCGGCCACCTGCCCGCGCAGGTCGGGCCAGAGGCCTCGGCCTCGGACTTCACCTACGAGTGGGGAGACGTCGCCTTCACCCAACGGGCCTGGGAACAGGCCAAGGAGGGTGGTGGGTTCGAGGTGCTGCTCCAGGTCCTGGTCCTGAGGGGGGAGGAGCTCACCGACCTGGATACTGTCCGCTCCTTCCTCACCCGCTACCACGAGCGCGATCCCGACACCTGGGAGCTGGGCGACTTCGACAACAACGGGACCGGGGGACTGTACGGGGGGTCCGAGGCCTTCTGGACGCCCGCGCCTGGGGTGGCCGTCGAGGTCCGTGACCCCTTCGGGCTGATCGGCGAAGAGGAGATCCTGGCGACCGCACGGGGCATGGCCCAGGAGAACCCGGCCTAGGGCGCTGGCCCGGGGTGCCGGGCCAGCGCGTCACGTGATCAGCGGATCGGCGCGGGGGCCGGTCAGCAACCGTCGAGAACCTCGCGCAGCGCGGTCTCCTCTTCGGGATCGGCGGTCAGGTCCCACTTGTGCTTGACCTCGATCCAGGACACCACGTAGTCGCAGTGGGAGGACTCCAGAGGCGGCAGCCAGTTCGCCGGGTCCGCGTCACCCTTGGCCCGGTTGGTCGAGGCGCTCACCGCCCACAGCTGCGAGGAGTCGAGGTCGTTGGCGAACTCCTGGCGCTCCTCGGTCGACCAGGCGTGGGCACCCGACCGCCACCCCTCCTTCAGCGCCACCATGTGGTCGATGTCGATGTCCTGCGCGTCGGTGAAGGTCTCACCGTCGTAGGGGCTGTGCCAGGAACCGGAGACCGGCTGACACTTGTCGTTGGTCTGGACGTCCTCACCGTCGCGGAGCAGCACGACCTGACGGGTGGAGCAGTTGTCCTGGACCCCGGAGTCCCAGTGAGGGAACAGCGCGCGGTCGTATCCCGGCGGGTCGTTCTCCTCCTCGACACGGATCTCCTCCAACCGCTGCCTGGCCTGGTCGACGTCGGAGGAACTCGACTCCGGTGAGCTCTGCGGTTCGGTACCGGATTCACCGAACTCCAGGTCGATCACGCCCAGCTGCTGCAGAACGAAGGCGGCGAGCACGAGGACGCCGACGACGGTACTGATGATCGCGGTCAGCCGAGAGGAGGGCTTCCCGCCCCTGGCGGGGTTTCGGGGGGAGGATTTCTGGGCCATCGGGGAACTCCAACACTGTCTTGCCTCCCGTGACGGGCGGGTCGTCCGATCCGGGTCCCTCAAGCTTGGCCCATCACCGGCCCGGACCGTAACGACACCCGGGGTCAGATCTCCCTGGCCCCCTCATCGCGGCCGGGCCAGTTGTCCAGGGCGCGGACGAAGCCCTCCACCAGCACGGCGTAGCTCTCGTCGACGTCCTCCGGCAGCCCGAAGCCGCCGTGGGTCTCCAGATCGACGAACCCGTGCACGGCGCTGCGCAGCGCGCGGATCGTGTGCACCATCTGCCGCTCGGGGATCGCGAACCCGCGCAGCACCGCGGCGATCACCTCGACGGGCCGAGCGAAGGTCGCTCGCGCCTCGGTGTCCGTCGGGGCGGGAGCCCGCTGGATCGACACGTAGCGGCCCGGGTATTCCAGCGCGTAGCGACGGTGGGCATCGAAGAGCGCCCGCAGGGCATCAGGGCCGGACCGGCCCGTCGCGGCGGACCGGAGCCGCTCGGCGAGTTCGCCGACGGCGAGCAGGGACACCTCCCGTCGCAGCCCGTCCAACCCGTCGACGTGCTTGTACAGGCTCGGGGTCGCCACACCCAACCGCTTCGCCAGCGCCGCCAGGGACAGGCTGTCGAACCCGCGTTCGTCGACGAGCGACGCCGCCTCCGCGGTGACCACCACGGGGGTCAGCCCCGCCCTAGGCAACGGCTTCCGCCTTCTCGATCAGGTCGACCAGCGCGGGAACCACGACGTCGGGGCGCTGGGACTGCGTGTAGTGGCCGCAGTCGGGGACCATGACCACGTCGCCCCGCACCACGGAGGCCACCCAGTCGGCCTCTGCACGGGGGTCCTTCCAGTCGGGGTCCAGCTCGCCCATGATCACCACGGCCCGAGCGGACAGCCCGCTCGCGTCGTCGATCGTCTCGTTGGTGACCCCGATGGTTCGGGCCACGGCCCGACGCCGCTCGGCGGGGCGGAGCATCGCGTGGACGCGCGCCTTCTGCTCGGCGTGCCCCTCGGGGACGCGCCCCTTGTGCAGGGAGTCGTAGACCATCGTCAGACCCCGCGCCATCCAGGGCCCGGAGACGAGGAGCCTCAGCGAGGCACGCTCCAGTCGGCTCTGGACGCCGGGTCGCAGGAACGGGCCGAGCAGGGCGATACCGCTCACCAGGTCGGGACGGTCCAGCGCGGCGATGGTCGCGGCCGCCGCGCCCATGGAGTTGCCCGCGACGACCACCCTCCCGCCGCCGAGTTCCTCCGCCAGGGCGACGACGTCGCCGGCGGCCACGCGGCTGTCGTAGCGCTCGAAGGTGGTGTCGCTGTCCCCGTGTCCGCGCAGGTCCATGACGGCCACGCGGTTCCCGGCCTCGGCGAGCGCGGCGGCGACGAACCGGAAGGAGGAGCGGTGGTCGAACATGCCGGGCACGCAGATCACGAGTGTTCCGGTGTTCCCGGCACCGTGGAGGTCATAGGCGATTCGCCCGTCGGGGCGCTGGAGGTGGTGCATGACGGTGTCCCTCGTCCGTGGCGCGAACCCTGTGGCTCATGCCCATAGCCATAAAGCTAATCCCATTAGCCCAGCGCGTCAAGGCACGGCCCTTACCGGTGTCCTACGCGCACCCGCTGCCGCGTGAACTGGGCCGACACCCGGCCGGTAGCGTGGTCGTGTGAGGGATAACCGGGTGCCCCGTGCGCACGGTCGCCCTACACTGCTAGGCAGATCGGGCCGAGGGCCCGCCTACACAACAGAGAGCTACACAGTGATCGACATCATCGACGAACTCCAGTGGCGCGGACTGATCGCGCAGACGACCGACCTTGACGCACTCCGCAAGGCGCTGGCCGATGGTCCGATCACCCTCTATTGCGGATTCGACCCCACCGCGGGCAGCCTGCACGTCGGCCACCTCACCCAGGCGCTCACCCTGGCCCGCTTCCAGCAGGCCGGGCACCGGCCCATCGCCCTCGTCGGCGGTGGCACGGGCCTCATCGGCGACCCCAAGCCCAACGCCGAGCGCCAGATGAACTCGGTGGAGACGGTGCTGGACTGGGTCGGGAACCTGGCCGGGCAGCTCTCCGCCTTCCTGCGGTTCACGCCTGAGGGCGAGCAGGCGGGCCCGACCGACGCCATCCTCGCCAACAACGGGGACTGGCTGGGGCAGATGAACGCGATCGAGCTGCTCCGGGACGTGGGCAAGCACTTCAGCATCAACCAGATGCTGGCTCGGGAGACGGTCAGGAGCCGCCTCGACGGTGAGGGCATGAGCTACACCGAGTTCAGCTACGTCCTCCTCCAGTCCTACGACTTCGTCGAGCTCTACCGCCGCTACGGCTGCACGCTCCAGACGGGCGGCTCGGACCAGTGGGGCAACATCACCGCCGGAATGGACCTGGTCCGCCGGATCGAGGGGAACGAGCCGCACGGCCAGGCGCACGCTCTGACCACGAACCTGCTCACGAAGGCCGACGGCACCAAGTTCGGCAAGACCGAGACCGGCACGGTGTGGCTCGATCCCGAACTGACCTCCCCGTACGCCTTCTACCAGTTCTGGTTCAACGCGGACGACCGCGACGTCATCCGCTACCTCAAGGTGTTCAGCTTCCTCTCCCGTGAGGAGATCGAGGACCTCGAACGCCAGACGGAGGAGCGTCCGCAGGCGCGTGCGGCGCAGCGCGCGCTCGCGGAGACGCTGACGACGCTGGTCCACGGTGAGGAGGAGACCCGCAAGGTCAAGGACGCCAGCCTGGCGCTGTTCGGCCGCGCGGACCTGACGGAGTTGGACGGCCGCACCCTGGATGCCGCTCTGGCCGAGGTACCCAAGGCCGAGGTCGACGGCCCGGTGGGGGATCTGTTGGTCACCGACCTGTTCGCGCTGAGCGGCCTGACGCCCAGCAAGTCGGCGGCCCGCCGTGCCATCCAGGAGGGCGGTGCCTACGTGAACAACGTGAAGGTCACCGACGTCGAGGCCACGCTGAGCGCGGATGACGTGCTCGCCGACCGCTTCGTCGTACTCCGTAAGGGCAAGCGCAACATCGGCGGCGTGGTCCTCAAGGGCTGACGCTCGGACGCACGCACGAGGGCCGGCTTCCACTGGGGAGACCGGCCCTCACCCGTTCGTGGTGTTCCGGGGCTTCCGTGGTCGCGTCTGGCGAAGGTTTGGCCTCGGGATGATTCGGGCACCACAGTTGTTGTCTGACTACAGCCGACGTAACCGGCGCGGGCCTGGTGTGAGGACCGCGCGCGGGTGCCAGAGGCCCGGATCCGCCGAGACGGCGCCCGTTCCGGGTCCTGACTTGACGTCCGCACCCGCCCCCTCTATAGTCGGACGAGTCGCTGCGGGACGGCGAGTGAGGCCTTCATGGCTTCGACTCGGAACCGGGCCGCGATCACCGACATCCTCTCTTCTCAGCAAGATGGTTCGAGCAGTCGCTCGGGCATGTAAGCTCGGGGAGTTGCTTCAAAAGCCCGGCGGAAACGCGGGGCGGAAGAAGCACCGGGAATTCTTTCTCCGGATCAGGTTTGAAGCGAAAACGCCGATTTGGCGGGGCGCGGAACACCTGATAAAGTAAAG